>NZ_JBHSNQ010000195.1:0-67680 GCF_042655065.1 Ureibacillus suwonensis | reverse complement strand
GCAAGTACGCCCAAAAAAGGACAAACAGAATATTTGTAAACCAAAGATACAAAATACCCCAATTTATTTGGGTTTCTTTTAAAACTCTTTTTAATAAAAATCTAATTTTGCAAAACTCTCATATTAATAAAGTGCCTTTATGAATGGATACAAAAATAATAATAACTTCCAATTGTAAATTTTTATAGAGGAATGCTTGGAAAATAAATTAGGTAAGAAAAAATGGAATGAATTAACTGACTCAAAGGAGATTCATCATGAAGAAAGAGACAGATAATCAAAAACAACTGAAACGGGGCTTAAAAGGCCGGCACATAACCATGATCAGCTTAGGAGGAACGATTGGGACGGGCCTTTTTCTCGCAAGCGGCGCTTCCGTTGCGCAAGCGGGACCGGGTGGAGCATTGGTGGCCTATGCTCTCATCGGAGTGATGGTGTTCTTTTTAATGACCAGTTTGGGAGAAATGGCGGCTTACATGCCTTCTTCCGGTTCATTCAGTACATATGCGTCAAATTTCGTGGATCCCGCCTTTGGATTTGCGATGGGATGGAACTACTGGTATAACTGGGCCATTACCATTGCCGCGGAAATTTCAGCGGTCAATTTAATTATGAAATATTGGTTTCCGGACAGTTCATCCTTTCTTTGGACCATTCTTTTTATTGCGGTCGTGTTAACTTTCAACATTCTATCCGTCAATGTGTACGGCGAAAGTGAATATTGGTTTGCCATGATTAAAGTGGCAACGGTCATCATCTTTATTATCACTTCCTATTCAATGGTTTTTGGGATCATTGGGGAAGAACAAGTGGGTTTGTCCAATTTCTTCATTGGCGACGGCCCGTTTAACGGCGGGTTTCTAGCGGTAGTGGGGATTTTCTTGGCAGCGGGATTTTCCTTCCAAGGGACGGAATTATTGGGGATTACAGCCGGTGAAACGGAAGAACCCGGGAAAAATATTCCGAAAGCTGTAAAATCCGTTTTTTGGCGCATATTATTGTTCTATATTTTGGCCATCCTTGCAATCGGCTTATTGATCCCTTATACAGATTCACGCCTATTATCCGAAGATGTGGCCGTTTCCCCATTTACGCTAGTGTTCGATAAATTGGGAATCGCTTTTGCCGCATCGGTGATGAACGCCATCATTTTAACCGCCATGCTATCGGCGGGGAATTCCGGTTTATATGCCTCTTCCCGCATGTTGTGGCAATTGGCGGTTGATGGAAAGGCGCCAAGACTTTTTGCCAAAATCAATGGACGTGGAGTGCCGATTTATGCGTTGCTTGCCACTCTGGCGGTAGGATGTTTGGCTTTTTTATCTTCCTTTTTTGGAGATGGAGTTGTATATATATGGTTATTAAACGCTTCCGGATTATCCGGTTTCATTGCATGGGTAGGGATCGCCATCAGCCATTACCGTTTCCGGAAAGCCTATATAAAACAGGGGAGAGACTTGAAAGATTTGCCTTATAAATCGCCGGTATATCCATTCGGGTCATTGTTTGCGTTAATTTTATGTTTAATTGTCATCATCGGACAAAATTATCGCGCCTTTATCGGGACAATCGACTGGCATGGCATTGCCGTTTCATATATTGGGCTTCCGCTGTTTATCATCCTATGGTTGGGGTATAAGATAAAACATAAAACCAAAATCATCCCCCTTGAGGAATGCAAATTGGATGTTGAAAAACATGAGTAGACAGTACTCATCCATATAAACCGGGTAGTTGGAACGGGAGAACGTGAAGAAGTCAAAAGGATGAAAAGATTGGTAAAGGATGGGAAAAAATGACGGTCTCAGTGGGTTTTTTTAGAAAAATTAACGAGTGGATTGCAGACGGGCTCTCAGAAGAAATAAAGTATCGGCCATTTCAAGTGGACGGGAACCCCTATAAGTCGAAAGTGTTTTTAGTTGGACTATATCCGGAATCCCTTGCTTATTTTGATTTGGAAGATGCAAAAATATACGCCGATTCATTGGTGGATGGGGAGCTGTTTGAACAATTAAATGGGCTTGAAATCCTCAACGCTTCAAGGGAATATAAGGGAAGTTTGAATTTTGCCCAATGGATGAAAAAAATATTCAATGAAAACGTCGTGCTGACGAACGTGAATGGTTTTATGGCGGAAGATTATAAGCAATTTAAACAAATGAAAAAAGAAAATCATTTTCGCTATCTTGCAGGGAAAAAATTGTTTGAACAAGTGCTTTATGAATTCTCGCCGGAAATCCTTATCATTGAGGGTTCAAAGGCTTTCGATGAATTCAGGGAAAACTTTCATGACCGTTTGATTCATAAAGCGGATGTCTTTGATACAGGCAATGTGCAGGAACTGGAGCAATCAGGGGTTGTTGCGGAATTGCCCCTTCAAGAAGGGGAAAATGTGAAAATACTTGTGTGCCGCAATATGTCTTACTTCGGGAAAGAAGGGGCGGCTTTTGGTACGTTGAAAGAAACCATTGGCCGTCTATTGTGAACCTTTTGAAAAAACAGAAAATACGAACAATTTGATTGTCTGTTGGCTAAATTTGCAGTAATTTCCGAATAATAAGGGTGTTTTTTCATAGAAATATCTTGCATTCGACAATTGACGTGTTTATAATTATAAACATTCAAAAATAAATAATATCGCACTCATATAATCGCGGGAATATGGCTCGCAAGTTTCTACCGACTTACCGTAAATAAGTCGACTATGAGGGGATAGTATTAGATTTGTCGGATGCAGTACATATGCACAAGTCTATGTGCTTTCGATCGGCTCGAAAGGCTTATTCCTCATAGGAAAGGTCTTTCGGGTTTTTTATTATCAAGGAATGACGAAAGGGAGATTCTTTAATGGATCTATTGAAAGAAAAGATTTTAAAAGAGGGGAAAGTGCTCTCGGATACAGTGCTGAAAGTGGATTCTTTTTTGAACCATCAAATTGATCCGCTGTTGATGAAAGAAATCGGGGAAGAATTTGCCAACCGTTTCAAAGATGAAGTGATAACAAAGGTATTAACGATTGAATCTTCCGGCATCGCACCTGCAACCATGTTGGGGTTATCGATTGGTGCACAGGTCGTATTTGCCCGCAAAAAGAAATCTTTGACTCTATCCGGAGATTTGTATACTTCGCAAGTGTATTCCTTTACGAAAAGAGAAACGAATGAAATATCCGTTTCCAAAGACTTTTTATCTCCTGACGATAATGTGGTCATCATTGATGATTTCTTGGCAAATGGAGAAGCGGTAAAGGGATTGTTGGATATTGCGAAGCAGGCCGGATGCAAAGTAGTCGGGGTAGGCATCGTGATAGAAAAAGGGTTCCAAAATGGCGGAAAAATGCTGAGAGAACAAGGTGTCCGGGTGGAATCTTTAGCCATTATCAAGTCTTTGAAAAATAACACGATTGAATTTGCTGAATAATCGATTGTTGAATGATTTTGAGGAGGAACATCATTTCATGACAAATGGAAAAGCTATAACTCTAGGAATACAGCATTTACTGGCCATGTATGCAGGTGCGATATTGGTGCCGTTGATTATTGGTGGTTCATTAGGTTTTGATGAGCAGCAAATGACATACTTAGTCGCAATCGACATTATGATGTGCGGGATTGCTACATTGCTGCAAGTGATGAGAGGGAAATTTTTTGGGATTGGATTGCCTGTTGTATTAGGATGTACGTTTACAGCCGTATTTCCGATTATATCAATTGGCCAAAGTAAAGGAATCGGCGCCATTTACGGCTCCATCATTGCTTCAGGGCTGATTGTCATCCTCATATCAAGAGTATTCGGAAAGTTGGTAAAATTTTTCCCTCCAGTCGTAACGGGTTCTGTTGTAACGATTATTGCGATTTCCTTAGTTCCCGTGGCTATGAATAATATGGGCGGCGGACAAGGGGCTGAAGATTTTGCCTCAGCGTCCAACATTGCTTTAGCGATGATAACGCTATTCATCATTTTATTGATTTATCGATTTGCCACAGGTTTTATACGTTCCATTTCTATTTTATTGGGATTGGTGTTTGGAACGATTGTAGGTATGTTTATGGGGAAAGTGGATTTTTCACCTGTCAAAGAAGCAGGATGGTTTCATATGGTTCAGCCCTTTTATTTTGGCACACCAACCTTTGATTTGGCTTCCATCATTACAATGACCCTTGTTGCGATGGTGTCATTGGTGGAATCCAGCGGCGTCTATTTCGCATTAGGCGATATTGAGAAAAAGCGGATTTCGGCGGAAGATTTGGCCCGCGGGTATCGTTCGGAAGGGTTGGCATCCATCATCGGAGGAATTTTTAATGCTTTCCCATATACAACTTTCTCCCAAAATGTGGGCCTCATCAAAATGACAGGGGTGAAGGAAAGAAAAATCATCGTCATTACTGGTGTGATGTTGGTGGCATTAGGCTTTTTGCCAAAAATTGCGGCGCTCACAACCATTATTCCAACATCTGTTTTAGGCGGGGCCATGCTTGCCATGTTTGGAATGGTGTTGACGCAAGGGATTACGATGCTGGCTCCTGAGATATTAAAATCACCGGAAAATACAATGATTGTTGCGATTTCGGTTGCCCTTGGAGCAGGGGTTGCCTTTGTTCCGAATATTTTCGAAGTATTGCCAGAGAGCCTGTCCATTTTAACATCCAATGGAATTGTGTGCGGTTCTTTATCTGCCATCGTGTTAAACATTTTATTTAATATGGTTGGTCCGAAAAAAGCGAAAACAGTGGCCGCAACAACTGTGGAAGAATAAAGAAAAAATGCCGGCGGAAAAAGTTCCGCCGGCTTTTTTTATGGGTTATGTCAAGGGATGGGGGATTAAGCATTTGGATAAATCATTTTCTTTGGATCCACATATTGGTCGAATTGTTCTTCGGTTAATAAACCTAGGGCAAGAGCTGCTTCTTTTAACGTTGTTCCTTCCGCATGGGCTTTTTTCGCAATTTTTGCCGCATTTTCATAGCCGATATAAGGGTTCAAGGCCGTTACAAGCATCAAAGAGTTTTCCAAGTTGCGTTTAAGCACTTCATGGTTAGGTTCAATGCCGACTGCACATTTGTCGTTAAAGGATTTCATGGCATCTGCAAGCAATCGCGCTGATTGCAGGAAGTTATAAATAATGACCGGTTTAAATACGTTCAGTTCAAAGTTGCCTTGGCTGGCTGCAAAGGCGATTGTTGCATCGTTACCCACCACTTGGGTAACTACCATTGTCAATGCTTCGGATTGTGTAGGGTTTACTTTGCCAGGCATGATGGAGCTTCCCGGTTCGTTGGCAGGGATCGTAATTTCGCCGATGCCGCTGCGAGGACCGCTGGCAAGCCATCTTACATCGTTGGCAATTTTCATTAAATCCACTGCCAATGCTTTCAATGCGCCATGAGCTGCAACGATTTCATCATGGCTTGTCAACGCATGGAATTTATTTGGAGAAGAAACGAATTTTTTGCCGGTGAGATTACTGATTTCTTCCGCCACCATGTCGCCGAATTTCGGATGGGCGTTGATGCCTGTACCAACGGCTGTACCACCGATGGCCAAGCTTTTTAAGTACTCCGTATTTTGTTTAATCATTTCTTCGGAACGTTCAAGCATGTAGTGCCAGCCGCTGATTTCTTGCCCAAGCGTTAAAGGTGTTGCATCTTGCAAGTGGGTGCGGCCGATTTTGATAATATCTTTGAAAGCCTCTGATTTGTCTTTTAATGTATTTTTCAATAGTTCTAACCGAGGAAGTAAATAGTCTTCCACCATTTGAACAGCGGCGATATGCAATGCGGTCGGGAATGTGTCGTTGGAACTTTGGCTCATATTGACATCATCATTTGGATGCACTTTTTCAGAAGAGCCTTGTTCCTCCAATAGCTGATTTGCGCGGTGGGCAATGACTTCATTCACATTCATGTTGGATTGGGTACCGCTTCCTGTTTGCCAAACCACAAGCGGGAATTGGTCATCCCATTTGCCTTCAAGAATTTCATCAGCTGCTGTAATGATGGCATCTGCTTTGGCAGGTGACAGTTTATTTAATTTTTTATTGGCGAGTGCTGCGGATTTTTTTAAAATGGCAAAGGCGCGGATCACTTCTTTCGGCATTTTTTCTGTGCCGATTTGGAAGTTTTCTTTACTGCGTTGGGTTTGTGCACCCCAAATTTTATCAGCCGGAACACGTACTTCTCCAAGCGTATCTCTTTCAATACGGTATTCCATCTTTGATACAACTCCTTTATCAATATAATTGGTTGGTATCTGTATTTTAACCCAAAAAGAGAATCCATAATAGAAATTTGGCTGCAACATGCCAGTCAGTTGCAGCCTAGAAATGTCTATTCATATAGGGGGATATAGACATAGTTGGAGAAAATAATTTGGAAAATACTTTTCCGAGATATTTTTTGGGGGTACAGCTCGGAATTTTTTTCTTTACGATAATGATAATCATTATCAATTAAAAAGTCAACAGGGAATTCAAAATAAATGATGAAAATTTACCACTCCGCTCTTTGCATTTCTTCGGCAATGGTTTGCAAATCGTAAGAAGTGATGGTCAAGAGCTCATATTCATTCCGCTCCATATATTTTTCCACAAGCCTTTTCAAATATTTCGGGGATCCTTCATGTTCTTCATCGTAGACAAGCAATAAAGCATCGGTGTTTTGGATGATGAATTTATCTTTCTCAACAAATTGCCAAGGGGCTTCATACGGCCTTTTTGTAACACTCGTCACAAAATCGGCTTTGCCCAGAATATAAGCGTATTCGGCTTGCTTTTCTTCATTCCAGTTTTTCTCCATTTCCAAAAAAGGAGTGATGACGGCATATTTTAAATGGGGAAATGCTTTTTTTAATTCAATCACGACTTCCGCAGTCCATGTTTCCACACCTGGTTGTCCGCTGATGATGACCCATTCCAGTCCTTCATCAATCAAAGTTCTCAATTCATGTTCGATTGCTTTTTTAATCACTTGAATGCCCGGATGTTTTTTGGTGAAAATGCCCAGCTCATGGGGTCTGTATCCGGAAACGTAAAGCGATTGAATCATCTTCATCCCTCACTTTTGTACCTTTACTATATCGAATGATCAATGGAAATTCAAAATTGGGCGCGCTGATTTTTGATCTTATATGTACCAATGGTCAGTTACGGGCAGTTTCAACAATGGCGATTTGGAAAAAAGGATTAATAAGAAAGGATAGATGCAAACGGGTATTCCTCCTGTGCATCTATCCTTTTCTTAATGCCGCATGAAGTTTCGGGTTGTTTTCCTGCTTACTCAAGAATTTCTTTAATCCGTTCCAACGCCCAATCCAGTTGTTCTTTTGTGATAATTAGTGGGGGAGCAAAGCGAATGACGAAATCATGGGTTTCCTTGCATAACAATCCTTTCTCCATCAGCTGTTCACAATATTTACGTGCAGGTTCATGAAGTTCAACACCGATAAACAATCCTTTCCCTCGCACTTCTTTAATGACAGGGGATTTGATTTTCAATAGTTCCCCTTTGAAATATTGCCCCAGCTCCAGCGAACGTTCCACCAACTTTTCTTCCTCGATCACTTCAAGTGATGCGATGGAAACTGCGCATGCCAACGGGTTTCCTCCAAATGTGGAACCATGGGAACCTGGATTTAATACGCCTAAAATATCGTCGTTTGCCACCACTGCCGAAATTGGCAAAACCCCTCCGCCGAGCGCTTTTCCCAGAATGTAAACATCTGGCACAACTTCTTCCCACTCGCAGGCGAACATTTTTCCGGTGCGTCCGAGGCCGGTTTGAATTTCATCTGCGATCAATAGCACATGATGCTGTTTACAAAGCTCCGCCGCTGCTTTTAAAAATCCTTCAGGCGGAACGACAATCCCCGCTTCTCCTTGGATCGGTTCCACGATAAAAGCCGCTGTGTTTGGCGTGATGGCATTTTTGAGCGATTCTATATCCCCGTATGGGATCAGTTTGATTCCGGGAATTAATGGGCCGAAACCCCGTTGGTATTCCTTCTCTGAAGAAAGGGAAACCGGAAGTATTGTGCGCCCATGGAAATTGCCTGTGCAGCCAATGATTTCGGCCTTGTTTTCTTCCACGCCTTTCACATCATAAGCCCAGCGGCGGGCCACTTTAATGGCTGATTCGACGGCTTCAGCACCGGTGTTCATCGGCAAAACCATATTTTTTCCCGTTATTTTGCATAACTTCTCATACCAAGGTCCAAGTTGGTCGTTGTGGAAGGCCCGGGAAGTCAATGTCACCCGATCTGCTTGCGTTTTTAATGCTTGAATAATTTTTGGATGACGGTGGCCCTGGTTCAAGGCGGAATAAGCGGAAAGCATATCCATGTACTCATTGCCTTCAGGGTCTTTTACCCAAACTCCTTCCGCTTCACTGATGACAACCGGCAGCGGCTTATAATTCCGGGCGCCATATTTTTCAGTGATTTCAATTATTTCTTTTGATGTCTTACTCATAGAAAATCCCCCCTTAAAGAGTGTACTGAAGCGCGAGAACGAACATTCCCCTGGTTTAGCAGGCTTCATCTACTTCATTATATATGATGGATTATATTTTTTGTCGAAAAGTATTATTTATTCTACAATACGGGTTTTATTTGTTTTTTTGCCGCAATTCTTTGCTCCGCCCCCCGCAGTTGGTCTTGGATGAATAAATCGATCATTGCTATGAGTTCCTCTGGGGTCTGTTCCAGCTCTCCATTCAGCCAGCTTTCAACAACGGCACCCAGAGCCAATGTAAAGAAATGGGACAGAAAAGATACATATTCTTCTTGGGCATGGAGTTTCATTCCGAATTCATGAACCACCCGATGAATGATGTTATGAATATCCGAATAGAAAAATCGTTTAATATGTTTACGGCCCAACGATTGCAGTGCACACAAGTAAATATCGCGGTTCTCATCCAAATAATGGAACAGTTGCAGCAATCCTTCCTGCCACACTTTTGCGCTTTCATGGGCATCAATCAGAACGAGAGCTTCCTGTTGGAAAGTCCACCTCATCAGATCGTAAATATCTTCAAAATGATAATAAAAGGTTTGTCTATTCAGCCCGGCCGATTCCGCAATTTCGCGGATGGAAATTTGTTCGACAGGCTTTTTCTTCATTAATTCTTTTAAGGAATTGGAAAGAAGTTTTTTCGAATTTTTCATATCATTGCCCTCCGGAATTTGCTTATTTTAAACAAATGGCAGATTATTGTCTATGTTCGGTTCCGCTGTTTCATGATAGTTTTATTATTAGAAATTTAATGATTTTCAAAAAACGATTGGGAAAGGAGTTTGATAGTTTGAAATTGAGGGAGTGGCTCAATGTTCGAACTGCATCCTTTATTTTTTGGCTCGTTATTTCTATTATTATGCTAATAACCATGCCAAATTTAGATATATTGGTTCGGGAAAAAGGACAGGTTGAAATGCCTGCCTATGTTCAGAGCACCATCGCAAAGAATTTGCAAACCGGGATGGAGACGGACGGCAAGGAAAACTATCAATTTATTGCCGTATTTAATAGCAAAGAAAAATTGACGGATGAGCAGAAAAAAGAAATAGATAAAATCATCGAGGATTTCAAAGAACAGCGGGATGAACTTGGTATTACTAGTATTTTAGCTTATAACGACAGTGAAGAAACAGAAAAACAGCTTGTTTCGGAAGATGGCACGACGATTTTAACGCAAATTGCTGTGGATCAGAATGCCGGGACGGTGGAAGAAGTTGCGCAGCAATTAAGGAAACTGGCGGATACAAAAACAGTCGATGCTTACTTTACAGGTACGGATATCGTATTGGATGATTTTGCGAAGTCGTCCCAGGATGGAATTAAAAAGACGGAGATTATTGCTGTTGTTTTCATCCTGATTGTATTGGTCCTTGTATTCCGTTCCCCGATTGTGCCGTTCATTTCGCTCATTACAGTGGGGGTCGCCTATATCGTTTCCCTTGGTATTGTGACACAGTTGGTGGAACACTTTGATTTTCCGTTTTCAAACTTTACGCAAGTATTCATCGTTGTCATTTTGTTTGGTATCGGTACGGATTACAATATTCTTCTTTACAATCGGTTCAAAGAAGAGGTCAGCAAAGGCGGCCATATATTAAAAGCGATTACCGAAACTTACCGCACTGCGGGAAAGACGGTCATTTACAGCGGCATTGCCGTGTTTATCGGGTTTATGGCTTTATATTTGGCGGAGTTCCAATTGTATCGGGCGACTTCCGCTGTGGCCATCGGGGTGGCCGTGCTTTTGCTGGTGCTCATTACTTTGAATCCATTTTTCATGGCAGTGCTCGGTTTCAAAATGTTCTGGCCAGCCAAACAGGTAAATGGCCATCCAGAGAACAAACTATGGAAAGTTTTATCGAAATTCTCATTGTACAGACCGCTTTCCGCTATTGCAATTATTGCGGTAATCTGCATACCGTTCATTATCTCCAATTCTGGGGAGCTGAACTATAACGATTTAGTGGAAATTAATGATAAATATGAATCGAAGCAAGCAATTAAAGTCATAGAGGACCATTTCCCAGCCGGTTTTTCGGCTCCCTCCTATTTGATGATTCATTCCGATGAACCTCTTGCGACACAAAAAGCTTTGCAGGATATTGATGAATTGACAGAAGCCATTTCCAAGGTGGAAGGGGTATCGGAAGTATATTCGGTCACACGCCCTGCCGGAGAAAAAATTAAAGAATTATATGTACGGGATCAAGTGAATACATTAACAGAGGGACTTGGTACAGCAGAAGAAGGGATTTCTAAAATTCACGGAGGATTATCCGAAGCGGACCAGGAATTAGGCAAAGTGGACAAAAGCAAATTTGACAGCGTGCAACAGCTGATCGACGGCACGGAAGAAATGGAACAAGGCGTCGGCCAGCTGAATATCGCCTTGAGCCGGGTTTCCCAAGGATTGAAGGATGGGGCGCAAGGAGCGGAGGAAATCAGCAATGGTTTATCCGCTTTAATAGATAATATTCGGGAGTTGCGCCAAGGGGCAACGATGCTAAAAAATAGCTATGAAGAATTGGAGAAAGGATTCGGTTCCTTTGCGGACGTATTTTCAACGATTTCAAAGGCCGTTGAACAAAGTTATAGCAGCTTTTCTGCCATCCAACAATCACTGAAGGCGGCGGTGGCAACAAATCCCGGGCTGAATTCAGACGAAAATATCAAGCAGGCCATCACAATGGCAGAACAAGGAAAAGCCCAGACAGAAGCGTTGTTGGGCCAGCTTAAATCCATTACCCCGAAATATGATCAAGCATTGAAATCTTTCCAGGCAGCCAATGCTTCCATGGCTCAAATTACAAACGGGTTGAAAAAAATGGAAGAAGGCGTTGCGCAATTGCAATCCGGCGCTTCTACCCTTGCCGATGGATTACAATCCGGCGCAAAAGGGACATCCGCGATTGTTGAGAACACAAATCAACTGCAATCCGGCTTGAAGGCTGTAAACGAAGGACAGCGGCAATTGCAGCAAGGATTGACGGCATTACAGGATAAAATGGGCGATTTGCAATCCGGTTTATCCCAAAGTGCGGAAGGTTTATCACAAATCAAAAATGGCCTTGTGGATGCCCAGGATTATTTATCAGAATTGACATCCGCATCCGATGAAGTCTTCTATATCCCTCAAGAAGTGTTGGAGGGGGAAGAATTCCAGCAAAGCTTGGATCTGTATATGTCGGATGATCGCCAAACAACAAAAATCAATATTATTTTGGATGTCAATCCGTACTCAAAAGAAGCGATGTCCATTTTGAAAGATATTGACGAACAAGTAAAAGCGACTGTCAAAGGGTTGAGTTTCAGTGATGCGAAAGTGGCGTTGGGCGGAAAATCCGCTCAAAACGTGGATTTGCAAAATGTCTCAACAGGAGACTTTGCGAGAACCATCACCATCATGTTAATCGGTATTGCTTTTGTATTATTAATCATCACAAGATCTTTCTGGCAGACATTATTGATTATCGCATCCCTTGTCATTGCATATTTCACCGCTTTGGGAGCATCCGAATTCATCAGTGAACATGTGATAGGACAAGACACTTTCAGCTGGAATGTGCCGTTCTTCAGCTTTATCATGATTGTTACCCTTGGGGTCGACTACAGTATTTTCTTGATGATGCGATACTTTGAAAATGCGGATAAAGGTTATGAAGCGATAATTGACGCAGAGAAACAAATTGGAGGGGTTGTCCTATCGGCAGCCATCATTTTAGGCGGCACATTTGCGGCATTGCTTCCTTCAGGCATCGTCACGTTAATCCAAGTGGCGGTCATTGTGATTGTTGGATTGGTAATGTTAAGTTTGGTGATGCTTCCATCATTTATGCCGGCTGTCATGGGATTGACCCATAAAGTGAAGACATTGGCCGTACGGAAAAGGGAGTAAAAATAAAAGGTTATCCAGTTCAAAGGTTGAATCTGGATAACCTTTTTTATTCGGTCGATGGGGTTTGCTTTTTCCAAAATATTGCAATGGTGATGCTGACAACCAGGATAATGGTTGCAAAATAGAAAGGGAAATTAAAATTCATATCAAATAAAATACCGCCGATAATCGGCCCGAAAATATTTCCGATGCTTGTAAACATGGAGTTCATGCCGCCAACAAACCCTTGTTCATCTCCCGCAATTTTTGAAAGGTATGATGTAATTCCGGGACGAATCAAATCAAATCCGACGAAAACAATCCAGCAGGTTAACATGACAGACCAGTAAGAATCGACGATGGTCATCACAAAAACGAGTAATGCGGACAATATTAAGCTTAGACGGACGACCATGATTTCCCCCAATCGTCTCGTCAATTTATCAAACAAAAGAATTTGTGCAACTGCTCCCACTATTCCGCCCCCTGTCACGATGATGGCGATATCCCGAGGGGTAAATCCAAATTTGTGATCGACAAAGAGACTGAATAATGATTCAAAGGAAGACAAACTGAAAGTCGAAAGGAAAATGATGTTGAAAGAGATGAAATACACTGGCATGAAAACACGTTTCCAGCCGACCTTTTGCCCTTTCATAATGTCCGGTTGCTCCCTGCGTTCCGGTTCTTTCAACAGGAAGATGGAAGCAATGGCGACAACCGCTCCTAAAACACCGGCGGCAAAGAATGGAACACGAATGCCGAATTCCGCCAAAAATCCCCCGATACCGGGTCCTATGATAAATCCTGTATTAATGGCGGCAGACATAAAACCAAGGGCTTTTGGGCGTTCGTTCTCTGAAGTGATGTCCGCAATAAATGCCGTAATGGCAGGCATGATGCAAGCGCCGCTGATTCCTCCCAATATCCGAGAAAGGAAAAGGATTTCAAGGGTCTTCCCGATACCAAATAAAAACTCGGAAAAACTAAATAAAAAAAGACCGACTATTATCATGATCTTCCGTCCATACTTATCGGTCCATTTGCCTGTTATAGGAGAGGCTATCAATTGTGCCAACGCAAAGGCGGCAACCATATTTCCCACCACGGTACCGCTTATGGATAATTCGTTCATCAGTGATGGCAGGACAGGGATGACGAGGCCGATGCCGACAAAGGTGATGAATATATTGCTGAGGACCAATGCCAATGCTATTTTTTGTGATTTTGAATTCATAAATATCCCCTTTAGAGTAAATTCTATCGATTTCTTGCAAGATGCTTATATATCAAGGTTTGGCGAAGAGAGTTGAAAAAGGGCTATTCCTATTTAAACCTTAACTAGGGGAAACAGTCAAGAAATTATAAATTCTTTGCATAAAATAGAACTTTCAATAAAAAAACTCAAAAAAAAAGGATGGCGGTTCACCATCCTGACATGATATGGAGTTTGTGGAAGAAAATTTTTCATACGGACCATTCGTCGTCGAAAGGGGTGTTTCAATATTATGGGAATGCGAATTCGGAGAGACTATCCTATTTACAATGGAGGAAACAACATTGAATTTCAAAAAATCAACCATCAGCCAACGATAAGAAGTAACAGTTGAGGATACATTCGCGTCCAGACCATTCCGATTGTGAGGGGGCAGATATGAAACAAATACAGGCTCTTTCAATTGCATGATGAAAAGTGATGTTGACTTATTATCAAAGGCTGTATTTGCTCATATTCACAATGTCGGAAATGGGTATCCTTCTTTGATATTTAAAAGATGTTATTCATATCTGATTTTTTCTGAGAGATTACCGTACAATCTTATACTGATATTTTGTTTTCACCTCCTTTCATTTACATCATATTCACTTAATAGTTTTTTGAAGGGGCAATCAGCCAGATTTTTAATAATTAAAGAAAATTTTTACTAGATTGTTGAGAGATAAAAGTCTATAATTACTAAAATATGAGGGGAAAATGAAAGTGCTAAAGTTACATAAAAAAATACCATTTTTCTAAAATAGAAAAATGGTCGTTTACATTTTATCCGTCACTTCTTTAAATTCGCCTGTGATAATGAGCCTGTATTTATTTGAGTAAATTGGGTGACAAGTAATGAGTGTTACTAAAGATTGATCTTCCACTGGCAATATGACTTCAACGGCTGTAGGTTTCACAATTTGGCTGTTGATGACGTTAAAGGTATATTTTTTTGTTTTAGTCTCAATAATGAATTCATCACCTTTTTCAAGTTCGTCCAAACGGTTGAAGAACTTTCCAAATGTGGCGGTACGATGTCCGGCAATTGCGAAGTTGCTGTTTTTATCTCCCAATGAAGATAACGGGCTGCTATTAGTCAAATGACCGACAGCACTCTCCATATTTTTTTGGCTGGCTCCTTCGACGATGGGGGTTGTCAAGTCGATTTTTGGAATCGTAAGCTTTCCAATCATATCCCCATCATTGAAAGAAGTTGGCTCCGTATTGCCCAAATCATCTTCGGAAGTGGCGAACTCGATCGATGAGAATTCTTTCTCGAGCTTGTGCTGTTCATAATATATTTTTATTTTCGTAAAAGCGACAAATGCAAGAATGGCAAGACCAATCAATAACAATAGGTTTCCGATTTTTCTTTTCATGTTCTCATTCCTTTTTAATTGTAAAAAAGAAGAGGGCGGGGCACCCTCTCAAATTAGATTATTTCGTTGAAACGTTTTCTTAAAGCCAACCCCGATAAGATTAATAGCATTGAAGCGAATAGTAATACTGTTGAGTCAATAGCTGAACCAGTTACTGGTAATGTAGCTGTGTTGTTTGTACCGCCTTTTCCAGAAGGTGTGTTGCCGCCAGTTTTTCCGTTGCCAGATGGAGTAGTTTGGTTTTTATCGTTATTAGATCCACCGCCGTTGTTTCCGCCGTTATTATTGTTGCCGCCGTTGTTATTATTGTTGTTATTGTTGTTGTTATTGTTGTTATTGTTGTTATTGTTGTCTCCGCCGTTGTTATTGTTGTTGTTATTATTGTTGTTATTGTTGTCTCCGCCGTTGTTATTATTGTTGTTACCTTGTTGGTTTTTACTTACGTATTTTTCATCTTCTGCAACGCCTAAATGAACGTCTCCAAGAAGCGGAGTGTTTTTAGTGTCAACAATAACTAAACCGCTGTGAGTATAAATGTATTTATCTGTTTCAACTTCTTCTTTTTCAATTACACCAACGTGTGCATCGCCAAGAGGCGTATTTTTTAGGTTTACATTGGCAACGCCGTTGTAATTGTATTTGTAATCTTTATCAGTTACTTGTTTTGATTGAAGTACGCCGGCATCAATATTTCCAAGGATTGGATTGGAAACTTCGGCTAACACTAATCCGGAATTTTGAGTAGTATTAGTTCCTGATTTAGTTGTTGTGGATTCACCAACTCCAACGTGTGCATTACCTAATAATTTGGAATCTTTAATATCCACTTTTGCAATGCCAGAACTTGTGTAAGATCCGTCTTTGCTTTGCTCGGAACCTAGCACGTCAACTTTCACTTCACCTAACAATCCACCTAACAGATTTCCGCCAAGTCTAACTTTTACAAGCGCATTACTGTCGTCTGTGTCTTGAAGTTTTGTAGGATCTTTTGTCACTGTAGGTGGTAAGTTAGTGTTATTACCTCCTGTGCTGTTATTGTCGCCTTGTTGATTATTTTGTGTTGTATTTGTAGTTGTGTTTGTGTTTGCAGCTGTGTTTGTGTTGGATTTTGTATCTGTATTATTTGCTGTAAGAGAATTAGTTAAAGTTTTAACTAAATCTGTAGCAGTATTTGTAAGAGATCCAACTAAATCATTATTTTTTGTTGCTGTTTGATCTCCCGCTGTTGTTTCTTCAGCGTGAACATTATCAGAGAAAACTACGAAACTTAAAGTCAACACTAAGGCAAACAATGCAGCTCTTAGCGATTTAACAACGATATTGTTTTCCATTCATCATTCTCCTTCTTTTTTATTTTTTTAGATTGAAAAGAAGGAGATTTGAATTGGAGGTTTATCTAACGGTGGTTTCAGCCATTGATCCGATAAGGCTATTTCAAGAGATTTTAATCTTGATCTATCAGCTATTGACTTTAATATATCTTGTGAGATATATCCAACAATTTGAGATTGGCCATCAAATCCATTGGAAGATGAACCGGAGGAATTGCTATTGGAATTCGAATGACTTTGAGTTGGTGCAATTTCTTTTGGTGATGAAAGATTTCCTATTCTCTCTCTTACTTCTCTTTGTGTTTCTGTTGCTCTTTCAATCGCTTGAATGAAATTGCTTGCACCACTAATGATCATTTGTTTTCCGTTATTTAACAACTCATTCAATAGTTGACCAACTGTAGGGTTTGAATTGTCTACAATTTTGTTGTCAACATTAGCGGATGGTTCATTTGCTGTTACGCCATCTTTGTTTGTTGAATCGTTTCCAGGCGTATTTGCAGAACCGTTTCCATCATTAGGGTTCGGAATGTTTCCTGTAGAGTTGCCGGAATCTTTTCCGGAATTTCCTCCAGAATTATTGTTTCCTGGATTGTTAGAAGAATCGTTGTTCCCTCCGTTGGATTGTCCGTCTTTTCCACCTTTTCCATCCTTGCCGGAAGGCGGTTGGATTGTTTTTTGATATTCTCCGATACCAATGTGGGTTTCATCTAATAAGTCGATGCTGACAATCCCACCTGATATGGATTTTGAGTTTTCTGTTTCGGTAATTGTTGTTCCTAGAACATCGAGACGGTTGTTTCCGAGTAATGAGTGAGTGAGATTAGCCGTAACAAGTACGGATTCGGTTTTTGTGAGAGTAGGTGATTGATACTGATTTACTTCCCCAACGCCAAGATGAAGGTCTCCCACGACATTGGATGAATGGTCGACTGCAACAATCCCGGATTGGGAAACCGTTACGTCTCCTTTTGTTTGTTTATTCGTTTCAAGGAGACCAACGTGATTGCTACCTAAAAGATTATTGTTCAAGTCTAATTGAAGAACACCTTTAGATAGCGACGATTCTCCTACCTTCTCTTCACTCTTACTAGAAACAACTCCTACACCTAAATCACCAAGCAGCATAGAGTCTTTCAAGCCTAAACTTAATAATCCTTGGCTGGATTTTTTCGTTTCTCCCTCTTGACTCTCGCTACCTGAAAGAAGACCTAAATTAACGTCTCCGGTGATCGGTTTCAATAACATGGAGTTTTGAATACCGACATTAAGAACGCCACCGGACTTCTGTTGTGCGTCGTTTTTTGCTGAAAGCAGCTTGACGTTTGCATTTCCTAATAATTTTGTATTTAATCCGAGGTCTAATACGCTTCCATCAGTCAATTTTCCTTCTGGTGTCGACTGGCCAGAAAGAAGACCGACTTCCAATAAATCGGATACTCCCAAGGAAAGCAAACCGCTTTTGCCACCCTCAGTCGAAATGCTGATTAGTGAGTTACTGTTCCCGATACTAATGTTTATACCTAACAGATTGACACTAAGCAGCGGTTTATTTGATTTCACTTTCACAACAGAATCGACGCTGTTTTGGTCAGCTTTTATTTGGCTATCAGCTTGGATGCTCGCTTCTTTTTGGCTTGTGGCACTTAAGTTTTCTTTTTCAACGGCAACGGCATTATTTGCATCTACTGTATTTTCGGCGGTTTTAATTTGTTCTTCAACTTTAGTGCCTAAGTCATTTAGAAGCCCTGCATCAGCAGCTGTTTTTTCCTGAGTTGATTCCAGTCCTGAATGGGTATTTACCGAATTATCACTGTTCCCCACATCAGTGTAGGCATATTCAGCAAGTCCTCCGTCAACATTCACTTCGTTTGACGAAACGCTCAATGTATTTGATCCCGCACTCTCATTGTCGGAAATCTCAAGATCTTTTGCAAATGAAATAGAAGGCGATCCTAACACGAGAACAACGGCTGCTATGATTACCGATATTCTTTTCATTTTCTCACCTCCTTTCATAACACAAGTATTACCATAAAAAATCATAATTTCAATACAAAATTTACAAGTTCATAATTTAGAAAAGATTACATTAGTATAGTCCGAAGGGTGTTGTTGGACATTTTTCTTATTTTTATAGTAAAAAATACCCTTTACAACGATATATAAACAATAATTAAAAATGATATATAATATTTTTTAATTGTAAGTGAAAAAACAGAGAAATGTAATTAGGAATATTGGAGTTTTTTTAAATTGGCCGTTTTATGATAAATGTAGTATAAAGCGGGTATTTCATTTCAACGAATTTATAACGATAGAAACATATGTTTATAAAAAAGGGGCAAAACAACGATGAAAATTAATAAAATTATTGTTCGTCACTTGAAAATGCCGATGAAACATCCATTTACAACAAGTTTTGGCACAATCAATGATAAATCATTTTTGTTATTGGAGGTCCATACGGAAGAAGGAATCGTCGGTTTTGGGGAATGCGTCGCTTTTGAGGCGCCCTGGTATACAGAGGAAACCGTAAAAACCTGCTGGCATATGCTGGAGGACTTCCTTATTCCAATTATTTTGCAGAAGGACATCAGCCATCCCAACGATGTAACAAAACTGTTTGAAAGCATCCGGAAAAACAAAATGGCGAAAGCATCAATCGAGGGGGCGGTGTGGGACATTTATGCGATCGCATCCAATCAACCCCTTGCAAAAGTTCTTGGCGGAACCAAAGAAAAAATAGATGTGGGCATCAGCCTGGGGATTCAACCGACGATTGAAAAGCAAATAGAAGTCGTTGGTAAATATATTGCCGAAGGATATAAAAGAATAAAAGTGAAAATAAAACCGGGGTGGGATGTGGAAGTCATCAAAAAACTCCGTGAAACATTTCCGGATGTTCCGATGATGGCAGACGCCAATTCCGCATATACTTTAAAGGACATTGATATATTAAAACAATTGGATGAATTCAATTTAATGATGATTGAACAGCCGTTAGCCTATGATGATATCGTCGATCATGCGACATTGCAAAAACAGTTGCAAACACCCATTTGTTTGGATGAAAGTATATTATCTTTGGAAGATGCACGGAAAGCTATTGAACTGGGCAGCTGTGGCATCATAAACATCAAAATCGGACGGGTTGGGGGGATCTCGGAAGCAATCAAAATCCATGACTATTGCAAATCCAAGGGCATACCGGTATGGTGCGGGGGGATGCTGGAGGCTGGGATCGGCCGGGCACACAACATCGCTTTAACCTCCCTGTCCAACTTTGTTTTGCCCGGAGATACTGCCGGGTCAAGCCACTATTTTGAAGAGGATATCATCCAGCCGGAAGTGGTTGTCGAGGATGGGACAATTCGGGAGGCCCAAACAGTTGGCATCGGTTATGAGCCAAATCGAAAAGCGATTGAAAAATATACGGTCTCTTCAAAAACCTATAATTATATATGAAAGTTTTCCATCTGTTTGAAAAGAAATGGGGGAAATGGTGAGAAATAGTATAAAAATTGGGGGAGCCTTTGTCGGATTAATGATAGGGGGAGGGTTTGCCTCAGGACAAGAAATCATGTATTATTTTCTCTCCCATGGTTGGCACGGACTTTTCGGTGTTGCTGTTGCGAGCGCATTATTTGCATTTTTGGGGATGAGCATTGCAATGCTGGGCCATTCTTTAAAAACCGCATCCCATAAAGAAGTTGTACTTTTTATCGCTGGTCCAACGATTGGATCCATCATCGATTGCCTCATCACAGTGTTTTCGTTTTGCATCACTGTTGCCATGTTTGCGGGGGCGGCAAGCGCTTTTGACGTGCTGTTTGGAATGAATGGTGTCATTGGCGGTCTGCTGATGATGGGGTTTTCAGTAATTACGCTGATGTTCAACGTGGAAAAAATTATTGCTATCCTCGCAATTACTGTACCGTATTTAATCGTCATTATCGCCATCATTGCAATTGCGTCCATTGGTTCCATGGACAGCGGTTTTACAGAACAGATGCAAATGGCGCAATCACCGTCCACAGGGCATTGGTTGATTGGAGCTTTGTTATACGTTTCATACAATTTGGCGGTCGGGCTGCCCATGCTTGCGGTAATGGGCAGCACGGTAAAAAGCAAGAGAGAGGCGGGGATGGGCGGAATCATTGGAGGCTTTTTGCTTGGTGTCCTCATTCTATTAGTTTTTGTTGCATTGCTTTCAAAAATGGATGCAATGATAGGGAAGCCGATGCCGATGCTATGGATTGCGATGGATGTTCATCCCGTCTTTGGCATATTGATGGCCATCACTTTAATAGTAATGATTTATAGCACAGCAGTGGGGGTACTTTATTCTTTTGTTGTGCGCTTTGTGTCTCCAAAATCCAAAAACTATAAACTGTTCGTCATTTTTTCCGCATTGGCCGCATATTTTGCGAGCTTTATAGGATTTACAACCATTGTAGGAACGGTATATTCCATCATGGGCTATTTGGGATTGATCATCATAGCGGTTATTTTATGGACATGGGTGAAAAGAAAAGGGATGTTGCCTGAGTGAAAACTCAAGCTTTTTTCAATAGAAGAACCAATTTGCCGGTATGTACATAACAATAAGTAATGGCATTTTACCTTTTAGGAGGAACAACTATGTTTCCATATCGGCAATATCAGTGGGAAAGCGGCATGTTACAACCTATTCCGCCCGCCTCCCAAACAAATGGCCCCTTTGTTGTCGCTTATCAATTCAGTGATGTAACAGGTGATGGAATTGCTGATGGGATTTTTTTGATAGCCACCAAACTGAATGACAGCCCTTTACTGAACAACATGAGCCTTGTTGTGCAAAATGGTTTTACCCATGAAATATCAGTCTATCATTTAAAAGAAGTGGCGGGTTATAATCCGACTATTTGGACGGGTGATTTGACAGGCGATCGGGTGGACGATATTTTGGTGACCGTTCAATCGGGAGGAAGCGGAGCGATTGTCTATGCTTATGTATTTTCATTTATCAGCGGTAAGTTAGGGAAAATTTTTGATTCAATAAAATTTCATGAAGATCGCCAATATGAAGTGAAGTATGGAAACTTTGCCGAAGTCGTTGTGACAAGCAGAAACCCAAATATGCGGTATATATTAAATATTCAATATAAAGGAAAAGAATATTTAGATGAAATTTACAACGGGAATGGAAAGCTGAAAGAACCGATTGAAGGGTGGGTAGATCCGATCAGCGGAATTTATCCGATTGATTTGGCCGGCGACGGGAAATATTCATTGTTGACGATGGAACAGATTGCAGGAAGATACCATGCGGACAGTTTAGGATTTGTTGAAAATGTATTGAATTGGAACGGTTTGGCATTTGAATCGGTGAGACAACAGGTTGCAATAAACGGAGCAAGTTTTTAAGGTATTTTTGGTTAATCAGTACTTAGGGATATAGTCAATAAAATGATAAAAGGCCGCTTCTCAATGGAGACGGCTTTTTTTGTGTTAAATAAAGTACTGCCAGGTAATCTGTTTTATTTTAAAATGGTAGTAAGCAAAGAATCATTCCTTATAATAACGGCGATAAAGAATAGCTTCTCCCCTGGTTGCAGCCCGGATGAAGAATCAAAGGTTAGGAAGTGGCGCTATGGAACAATTGAAGAGTTACAAAGAACTATTTCCTTTTTTTGAGGGTATCAGTGCAAATGAAATGAAAATAAATTATGTGAAGAAAAAGTTTCCGAAGGGCGAAACGATTTTTCATGAAGGGGACAGTTGTGCAGGTGTCCCATTTGTAACGAAAGGTTGCATAAGGGTTTCGAAGTTTGGAAAAAACGGGAAAGAAATGAGCGTTTATCGGGTAAATGCAGGAGAAACTTGTATTTTAACGGTCTCAAGCATTCTTTCCAATGAACCCTATCCTTTGACAGCCACTGTGGAGAAAGATGCGGAAGCCATCATCCTTCCCTATCAGGATTTCAAATTATTAATGGAAGTAAACCCGCATTTTCAAGAATATATCTATAAAACGATAAGCCTCAGGTTCCTGGAAGTGATAAAAATAATAGATGAAGTGATTTTTCAAAGCATTGATGAGCGACTGGTAAAGCATTTATTAAGATATACAAAAAATGACGGCGATTTGATTGAAACGACCCATGATAAAATTGCGACGGAGATCGGTACAGTGCGGGAAGTGGTCAGCCGTCTATTAAAAGAAATGGAGAGAAAAGGGTGGATCCAACTCTCAAGGGGGAAAGTGACCGTTGTTGAAAGAAGTAAACTGGAAGAGTTGATGAAAGATAAAAAATTGTAAATTTCGTGAAATCGTGATTTTGTCACTGAGAAATCGGCCCCTGTTATTTACTATGAATAAAAATGGAAAAAGGGGGCTATCACATGGGTTCAAATGTTGGTACTGCCGATCGGGTCATCCGTATTATTCTTGGCCTGGCCATCCTGTCGTTACTGTTTATATTGGAGGGAAATCTTAAATATCTCGGATTAATCGGATTGATTCCTCTGATTACGGGACTGGTGAAGTATTGTCCGTTATATTCGCTATTTAAAATTAATACGTGTCAAAAAAAATAAAAGTGGCTGTGAAAGGCCACTTTTTGTATGGCTAAACAACAGGAAGGGAGCGCAATGCTTCCTCTGCACTTGGAAATGAAGGCTTCATCAAAAGCAAACGTTCAATATAGTTTTTCACTTCTTCAGGCAATTGCAATTCTTCTTGCCAGCATCTTTCTCTGCTTTCTGTCGGAGTATAGTCGGAGTATAGTAAAAAGAGCAGGAAATGGCCGAGGAGATATAGGTCACTGCAATGGTTTTCCGCCTTTTTCGGATTCTTGACCATATCGATGGTTTCATTCGGATTCAGATAAGTGGCCAACCCAAAATCAATGATGGAGAGTTTTCCTTGGTGTATTAAGACATTGGGAATCCTTAAATCACGGTGTACGATTCCTTTATTGTGAATTTGGACAACCATTTGAAGAAGCAGTTTTAATATGTGTATGGATTCAGGAAGGGAGTAGACATTGCCTTCCTCGAAAATCGTTTGTTCAAAGGTGCGGCCTTCCATATAATCCATCACGAAGAAAGGGATATTTTCAAGTTCACCAACCACAATCACGGAGGGGACAAAGGGCAAATCCAATTCTTTAAGAATTTGAATTTCCTTTTGAAATCGATGGCGCATTTTTTTGGAATTGCGATGTTTTGTTTTTAAACGTTTCAGGACATATTTTTTTCCGGTATGTTCTTCGATTAATAGATAGGTTATTCCGTAAGCGCCACAACCGAGTACCTTTGAAAAAGAATAATTTGTGTGGTCACTTATATATGTTTGGAACAAACGGTGGTACTTGTTTTCAAGAAAATCCCGAATCATCGTTTAACTGCTGAAGAAACCTCTTGAACTGAAGAAGCTACCGGAACGGAAAAAACCGCTGCTTTTATGTCCCCGTTTATAATAATGATGTCCATAATAATTATGCTTTTTTGTGTATCTTCTATAGTTGGAAGAGGAGTTGCGTTTTTCACTGAAGGATTTGAAAAATTTTTCGATCATGCTCGGCTTCCTCCTTAACACGAACCTTTTATTAATATGTACGAATTAATTGAAAATAAGTTTCGCCATAAGTATGGATTCAAATAAGTTTCAACAATTTTCAAAATGGTTTGCAAAACGCCGAAAAAGCAACCTTTATAAACGGGTATTTTTTTGATATAATACCAATTAAACATATTAATAAACTAGGTATAAACGGTCGGTGTAGGAAATAGGTAATTTTGCATATTTTACAAGATCCATCTTTAAGCAAAATGTGATTTCGAAAAAAGGTTTTTAAAACGGAAAAGCCCCCAATTTTCCATGGACCAGCATAGTTGCCCATGCAGTGATGGTTGTATGGCATACATTGAAAATAGTTTGAAGTAGAGGGGGAAAAAAATGTATCCATACAACAATGATGACTATAATGGGAATTTTTTTAATCAATTTCAAGATGACAATGTAAGTCGTCGAGGTTTTCAGGGAGGGCGACCAGGTGCTCCTGGAGGATCAGGCGGTTTCCCAGGCACACCCGGTGGGTTTCCTGGAATACCAGGCGGATTTCCAGGGGGGCCAGGCGGATTTCCGGGGACACCTGGTGGCTTCCCAGGGACACCAGGAGGGTTTCCGGGAGGTCCAGGCGGATTTCCAGGCACACCCGGTGGATTCCCGGGAACACCAGGCGGATTTCCAGGTTCACCAGGTATGCCGCCTTTTGGAGGTCAAATGACTCCTCCAACAGCCCCGCCACCAAGTTTTACACCTCAATTAAGCTCTTTCCAAGGAACTGCGGAATTTAGTCGCCGAAGCGGTGGCAGAGGAATAGGAAGATGCTTTTTCCGCAATACATTTATTTGGTTGACGAATGGCAATAGTTTCTGGTTTTATCCGGTGTTTGCTTTAGGAAACTCCATTTTCGGTTTCCGTTGGAGAGGAAACCGGGGCTGGGTATACGATGTTCTAAATCGCCAACGCATCGCATTCTTCCAATGCTATTAATCCATAAAAAGGAACCTATGTTTAAAGGGGAAGATTTTATGAATCCCTTTAAACATAGGGAACCCTTCATCATTATTCTACATAGTTCATTTTTTTGACGAATTAATGGGTTCTTTTTTTTATTCTCAAAGAATAATCATTAAAAAGAATGGAGGAGGGAAGACATGATTGAAAAAATACAGAAAGCCCGTGAAAAAGTTTTGAATAGTGTTCGCCACTTGTCTGACGAGCAGTTAAATGAGAAGCCCGGAAAAGGGAAATGGTCCATTGCCCAAGTTTTGGAACATCTGTATCTAATGGAAATGAATACAGTGGACGGAATCATGGAAACGCTATCAAAAAATGAATATAATCCTACCGAAGAAAAACCCATTCATCAAATGCTGGATCGCACAATAAAACGGGTGGCACCGGATGATTTGACGCCTTCTGACAAGTTTCAAACGTTGGATGAACTGGAACGAAAATTAAACAATTCAAGGGAAGCGTTGATAAAGAGCATTGAAGGGGTCAGCGAAGAAGATTTGGAGAATAAGTCCTTTATCCATAGAAGATATGGATTATTGTCCATACGTCAATGGGTTTTGTTAATCGGTTATCATGAAGAGCGGCATTTGCAGCAAATTGAAGAAATTAAAGAAAAATTATTAAAAAAGGTAAATTAAAATAACACCTTCGATTATCACAAGGAATAATCGAAGGTGTTTTGTTGGGCGGTTCTCACATACCGGCAAGGAATTCTCTGATAAGTTCAATAATCCCTGCAGCTTTTCCTTCATTAAGGTATAAGAGAAGATCTTGAACAAATTGCAAAATGTTATCCATCTTTAGACCCCCCATTTCCGAAATATAGTGTCTATTAATTTTTCTACAAGACTAAATTACTACTACTTTCGGATGGAAGTCAAAAGTTATTTTAGTAAAATTTTTGTGAACAAATAAAGTAACTAATAAAAGAAGATGAAATTCGCTTTTTGATCTGTAGAGAAAAAAGGCAGATTCCCCATCTGCGGCATTCATTTCCTCCGCTGTTTGACGTCCTTTTTCCCATGGTAGTCAGCAACAGCCGCTTTTGCCATTGCGAGCAAAAGGTTTTGCTGTTGCCCCCCTGTTATAACCATAATTCTCTAAATTGCGATGGTAAACCAACTCGTTTCAAGTTGATCCTTTCATTGATAGAAAATGAAACTATAGAAGATAGTGTAAATTGATTACATGAACTATTTTTAGCCCAATCCGCCTGAATAGCGATTCTTAAATTCGACTTCCTAAAACGAATCTCACAAACTTGCAAAATTTCGAATAATTTTTCATTGAATTCAATATATATACTATAAAGTTGTGTCTATTTTGTTGCGAAGCAGGTAATTTTTTTTTACAGAACGAATAAGGGGGGGATTGGGGTGGCCATGGCTGCCATTGCTTTGACCGTTTTTGTTATGTTCATTCTCTCGCAGATGGTTTTATATATTCAAATAAAGAGAATGGAGAAAGCAAAAGAATATAAAGAAATAACCCAAGACTATATATTGCCTTATTTAAATGAAATTTTTTTATTTCTGGAGCTGAAATTGGATGTGCGGAAAGAAACGGGTGTCCCGATAATCGATATCAATCCGGAAGAAATTGTAACGAAATTGCAGGAAAAGATCCGTTACGGAAATGCCAGGATTTTGAATGCGCTTTACCGCTATTTCAATTCGGCGGCGTATTTTGAAGGGCGGGGAGAGGCGAAAAACCTGGCAACCTATGATGTGTTTTATCATTTTTTGGATCACGCTTATCACATCATTGAAAAAAGCGGATTCAAAGATGAAGAATTATTGGGTAATATAGAAAAATGGCAAAAAATCTATGGCATGGCATTTGTTTTAACTTCGATATTGGGCAACGATGAAGCGATAAAAATCCTTTCCTTTCGATGGCTATGGAGTCCTGATTTTTTAAATAAAATCCCCTTCCATTTACTGGATGACTTAATCGATAATTATAACCATTCCACTATGGAAGAACATAAGCTGTTGGAGTTTTTGGCAATCCTTAAGAAAGATTTTCAAAAGTCGCCTGAAATTGATCGATTCCAAGAATTGAAGAATTATTTGGAAGAAGCGTTCATGATTGTGGAAAAAAGATGGCTGAATTATAGTAGCTGACTTTGGCTGCTTTTTTATTGTTGAAACTTCTATTTTTGAGAGGTTATTTATATATAATATTATAGGAAATTTTCGGACCAGTATTATTTAGTAGAAAGTAAGGTGAAACGATGAAAGCTTATATCTTAAAACTATCGTTTGAAGGGATAACACCAGAAGTTTGGCGACGGATTATCATACCCGCTGGAGCTACATTCAATCGACTGCATGAAACAATCCAATATGTAACGAATTTTAAAAGCCGCATGGAACCTTACCATGATTTTAGTTTTCCTATGGAGGACGTCATCATCACAAATAATGCGGAACTTATTGAACAGAAAGAAACGGATGGAAAGAAGGTCAAGCAGCCAACTCGCATTAAAATTGATCCATATATTGAGAAATACGGAAAACTGCTTTATCAATACGATTTCGGAGACCAATGGGAAATTTCGGTTATTTTGGAGGACACAGTGGACGATTATTACTTTGGCTACCCGACTTTGTTGGATGGGGGAGGCATGGCGCCGCCTGAAGACGTCGGGGGAGCGGCTGGATATATGGAATTTCTGAAAATTATTCATGATCCCACTCATCCAAAATATACAATAAGCCGTGAATGGGCGGAGAGGGTCGGATATAAGCCGTTAAATATAGAAAGTATCAATCATTCCTTAAAACACGTGAAATTTAAAAAGACCGAATGGGAACAGATTCATCATGAAAATTACGTGGTGTTATCCGATAAATATCGTGGTTCGGAAGTGGTCGATGCGGAAAAAGTGGCAAATAAAGACTTGATTTTAGATTACATTGTCAGTTGCACGAATCTGTATGGCATTATTCCAAATTATAAAGTGATACACATTTACAATTTGCACAACAAGCCGAAAATTACAAGCAAAGATTTGCAAGCCATTACAACAGATGCACATTATAAAAAACTGCTCGAGGAATCCAATGTCGTTGTAAAAATGGATCGGTTTATCCATAAAATCCTTGAAGAAAATAATATTACGGAAAAATTGGAGCAGGTTGTAGTTGGCAAGCCTTATTACATTCCGGATAAGGAGGAATTGCTTTGCTATAAAAATGAACTCTATTATGAAGAAACAAAATATCACCGGGAATTGGGAAATTGGCTTGAAAGGGCGGAAAGCCGGGAAAGCAAATCCGTTCAGGAAATTTTGCGTGAACTCAGTTGGAAAATGAAAGCCATGAATTATAAATTCAACATCACCATGAGGGAATTTTTAAATCAATTTGTGTTTGCAAATATCAATGAAGTGAACGAAGTGACAAGAATGTTATTTTCCGTGGCGAATGTAACAAGAACTTGGGACAATCGGGGATTTACCCCAAAAGAATTGTCGGAGCTTTCCAAACCTAAACCAACAAAAGTGGCAGTGGGCGCGAAAATCGGCCGGAATGATCCTTGCCATTGCGGAAGCGGGAAAAAGTATAAAAAGTGTTGCGGACGATAATAGAAAACCAAGGTGGCCTTACAAGTTCAAGTCTTCCTATGGACTTGCAGGCACCTTGGTTTTTTGATGTCATTTTATTTCGATGGTACCGCTGGATACATCCAAATCGATCCGGTATTTACCGGAACCGTATGTTCCCCGCAAACGGTTATTTCCGCTTTCCTCATTTTTCAGAGGGAAACGATTTTTGATTGTACCGCTTGATATTTCACCATTTAACGTAAAATCGCTATCTTCCGGTAAATCGAGGACGATGCGTCCCGAACTTACTTCCGTTTCGATATTACCGACCAACTTATCCATTTGGACGGATACATTTCCGGATGCGACATCAATATCCAGTTCTCCGGTAAAATGTTTCATATCTATATTCCCTGAAGCCACTTCCAACGAGGCGTTTCCCGCTTTTAATGATTCGATGTCAATATTTCCGGAACCGACTTCCAATTCCAATGATTGCAGTACAGTATCATCCGACAACTTAAAATCAATGTTTCCGGATCCCACTTCCACTTTTAAATCACGGTCGTAGTTTTCAGGAATCGTAACCGTCAATTTTGTTTTTCTTCCAAAATTCAGCAATGAAAACCACTGGCGATGATATTCTATTTCAATTGTATCACCTTTTTTGTTAAGGTTGACATTCCCTTTTCCTTTTAATTCCGCCTCCACATAGTCCTGATTTTTGGAAATGATGGTTGTATCCACACCTTTGATATCCAGCTCGATGGAATCGATTTTGTTTGTTACTTCCGCCCGGTGTTCCTGGGATAAGAACCAATTAGGGACATTGAAAGCCAAACTGATGAGCAGCAATAAAATGACGATGGCTAAAATGATTTTCTTCACAGGAGTTCTCCCTCCTAAATATTGGTTTATGTTTATATTAGACAAAAAAGGGAGGGACAACAACACCCTGCGGCTTTATTTCGCTCTAGGTCTTGAGATGTAGTTTTGTTAAGAGGGGGAACCAAATTTTGAAACTATTGAATAAGAAAAGGATCAGTCATGTTGCTGAACCGGGTGTGTATCTTCTATGACTTTGATCGGGCGCATCATGTCGTGGTCTTCATGTTCAAGCAAGTGACAGTGCCAAATATAGTTGCCTGTATGTTCTTTCCAATGCATGATGACTCTTGTCACCATACCGCTGGGAGCTTTTACTGTATCTTTCCAGCCTTTTTCAAAATCTCGTGGCGGCTCCGGGTCACCGGTAAACTCCAGAATTTTTCCATTGCTTTCTTGGTATAGTTCCAAATTAAATGGCTGACGATCGAGAATCTTGAATTGAACCAAATGAATATGCATTGGATGGGCAATAGGCGTCGCATTAATAAATTCCCAAATTTCGATGCTGTCCATGGACGGTTTTTCTGTACATGGATCGTGGTACATTTTGTTATCCAGCATCATCATGATTCGGCCGTATTTGTCACTGCCGACAGATAGGGGCAATTTTCGGATGACATGGGCATGATGATCATGTAATTCCATCATTTCTGCAAGTTTCGCCGGAATTTCACTCGTATCCTTTCCTTTTAATGGCTTCGTCACACGGAATTGCATAATATCTCTTTTCGGTTGGTCTTCATCAAATAAAGTATTGATCAATTTGATTTTTTCCCCTTTGAATCGGGAGAAATCGACAATGACATCGACCCGTTCTGCCGGCATCAATTCGATGAATGTGACTTCAACCGGCGTTTCCAAGAATCCTCCATCCGTACCGATAAGATACAAAGGCGCCTCGTTTTCGAGCTGAATATTATAAGTGGAGCTGTTGGAGCCATTCAAAATACGGAATCGATATTTTCGGGGTTCCACATCCAAATAAGGCCAAACTTTTCCGTTTACAACCATCAAGTCTCCGTTGAAAAATGGCACTATGGTTGGGATAAATGGAGTCGGAATAGGGAAGGGTGCATCTTCCGGCGGTCTGTCTGGATAAAACAGCGAACCATCTTCATTGAAAGACTTGTCTTGGAGAAGAAGGGGGTATTCATAATCACCCTTTGGCAAATTTAAACGGTCTTCCAATGAATCACGGATGATATAAAAACCGGTCAAACCCGCATATACATTCAATCTTGTCATGGCCATTGTGTGATCGTGATACCAAAGGGTGGTTGCCGGCTGGTGGTTTGTATATTCATGAACTTTTCTTTTGAACTTCGGTCCGGTATATTCATAATTTTGTGTATACCAAGCTTCCGGATGGCCGTCGCTTTCCCAATTAACATTGGCTCCATGGAGATGGACAACGGAACGGACTTCCGGAGAGTCTCCCACGCCGTGCAGTGAGCGGTCGACAGGAAGGAAATGCTTTTTTGGAAGTTTGTTCAAATACTTCACGTAAAGTTTTTTGTCTTTTCTTGCCTCGATTGTGGGGCCTGGGTAGAGCCCGTTATATCCCCAGACTTTTGTTAAAGGGAAATCCCGATGAAATCGATGATATGCTTCCCTCATTGTGATCTCAACATAGGAATTGGCCGGATAGTCAGGATGAGGTGTTGGTTTGGCGACAGGTGGTTTGTGCAAAGGTGTCACAAATTTTGGAACCGTTGCAGGATCTTTCGGATTTACTTTCCTTTTTGACAATTTTCCACACCCTTTAGTCATATTTTATTAACTATCGTATTCATAGGCGGGAGTGAATGTTTCTGGGAAAATCAAAGACGGGTAAGAAAAATCATCAAAAGTTTATAATTCCAATTAATTTTATAGAAATATAAAAATATAGTTGACAATGTGAAGCCTTTTATTTATGATAAATATCAAATTCAATAATAATAATAATAAGCCAACTAAACCAATTAGAGGCTCCTTTATCAATGTGTTGATAAGGGAGCTTTTTGTTTTGATTCGGAGGTGGGGATCATTGAGTGATCAATGCAGTATGGAGTGTTTCATGATCTAGACGAAGATGAAAAGTGAATTACTGGAAATTTTGAATTATAAACAGAGTAAATTGATTGGGATAATTTGTTTTTGGTGGTTGTAAAACGGAAAAGTGCCAACACTTGTACTTATAAAGTTATTATTCTATTTTGGCAAGTCTACTGTTGGGGCTTTTTCTTCAAAAGGAAAATAGCCGGGGATTGGTATACAAATGGATACAATCCTCATAAAAATATCGCATTAAATACAACTAAATTAATAGGAGTGATTAGATATGACAAAAAGACAATTGGCATTAGGCGCATTCGTTAATTTGCCAGGCCATCATGTGGCAAGTTGGAGAGATCCGAAAACAGAGGTAAGAAAAATCACAGATTTATCCTATTTGACGGAAATTGCCCAAATTGCTGAACAAGGCAAGTTTGATAACTTATTTTTTGCGGATGTTTTTGGGCAACCGATTTTGGAGAATGCCCACTCCGGTTTAAAGTTGGACCCCGTTGTGATCATTTCTGCGTTGGCGGCGGTGACGAAACATATCGGTTTAACGGCCACATTGACAACGTCTTATAATGATCCATTCCACGTAGCCCGTAAATTTGCGGCGATTGATCATTTATCAAACGGTCGTGCGGCTTGGAATGTGGTGACATCCGCAAATGAACGGGAAGCATTGTTATTTGGCCGCGATGAGCATTATGCCCATGCAGAGCGTTATGAACGGGCCAATGAATTTGTGGAAGTGGTGAAAAAGCTATGGTTCTCCATTGATCAAGAGGCACTCATTATCGATAAGGAAAGTGGCCGCTATTATGACTTGGATAAAGTGACGGAAGTGAACCATGAAGGAAAATTCTTTAAAGTGAAAGGTACATTGGATGCACCTTCTACACCGCAAGGACATCCGGTCATTGTGCAAGCAGGTTCGTCGGAGGCGGGAAAAGAATTGGCCGCAAAAACGGCGGAAGTAATTTTCACCGCATGGCAGACACTGGAGGATGCGCAAAAGTTTTATCGTGATGTCAAAGGCCGGTTGGCAAAATACGGCCGCGATCCGGAAGACTTAAAAATTATGCCGGGTGCTTTTATTATAGTAGCGAAAACAGAAGAAGAAGCGAAAGCAAAACATGAACAATTGAACAACTATATTACGCCGGATGTAGGATTAGCATATTTATCCAATTATGTTGGATTTGATTTATCGGATTATGACTTTGATGGACCAATTCCGGATTTCGAAGGTCAACAACGTGATCGTACAAATCCAAACATTCGGACGAATATCGTCAAGGGCATTGTCGAAAGAAAAGGGCTAAAAACGTTGCGTGAATTATATAACAATATTGCAGGCGCCCGCGGTCATCGTGAAATTGTGGGGACACCGGAGCAAGTGGCGGATCAATTGCAAGAATGGTTTGAAAACGAAGCGGCGGACGGCTTTAATATCATGCCGCCAACATTCCCGGAAGGCTTTAAAGATATCGTTGAGCTTGTCATTCCGGAATTGCAGCGCCGGGGCATCTTCAAAACGGAATATAAAGGCACAACATTGCGAGAAAATCTTGGCTTGAAACGACCTGTCAATCCGTTTATCCGATCAAAAATTACACAATAGTAACCCCCTCTGAATTCATTGGAGGCTCCTTTATCTTAGGTGATGGGTAGTGGAGCCTTCGGTTTAAAAAAATGTTTATCCTAAATGGTCCAGGTTGCCTTTCGTTGAGGGCATCATTCAACTGCAAATTAATTTGCTGGAAGAACCAAGTAGTCCCTCTTAAGAAACATACAGATCAGTCGATTATGGAGGGACGACCCAGCATTATGCACTATAAATATAGTGAATATATTGATAAATGTTTTTTAAGGAGGTAAGCAATGGATAAAATCAGATTCGAAAAGGTCACGAAAACCTTTTTAATTCGGGATGAAAAGAAAAAAGGCGCACAACGGGAATTTACCGCCATTCGGGATATCGACTTTTCCGTAAAAGAAGGGGAGTTCATAACATTAGTGGGTCCGAGCGGATGCGGGAAGTCCACGTTGCTTGATTTGTTGACTGGTTTAACCCGGCCTACGAAAGGGCGCCTTTTGATTGATGGCCGTGAAATCACGGGTCCAGGGTTGGATAGAGGAATTGTGTTTCAACAATATGCGTTGTTTCCTTGGAAAACCGCGCGGGGCAATATAGAGTTCGGGTTGGAGGCAAAAGGGATTCCAAGAAGTGAATGGAAAGAGCGGTCGGAATATTATTTGGATTTGGTAGGATTAAAAAAGTTTGCCGACCGATATCCCCATGAACTCTCCGGTGGGATGAAACAGCGGATAGCCATTGCACGGAGTTTGGCATTTGACCCGGATGTGCTTTTAATGGATGAACCGTTTGCCGCACTGGATGCCCAAACCCGGGAAACATTGCAAAGTGAGTTGCTGCGGATTTGGCAAAAAACAGGAAAAACAATTATATTTGTTACCCATGGAATTGATGAAGCGGTTTATTTAGGGGAAAGGGTGGTTGTACTGACAGCGAACCCGGGCACGGTGAAAAAGATCGTGGATATTCCGCTAAAACATCGTTTGGAGGATGCGGATATTAAGTCGAATCCGGTATTTGTGGAGAAACGGCATGAGGTATGGAATCTGTTGCATGAGCCGGAATTTATAGGGGCACATATTTAAAAGAAAGGGGTTATGTAAATGGTATCATTTGACAAACCGGTGCAACTGGATGGGAAAGGGAAAATACAAAAGGCGTCAGCCCATTCAACATCATTTTTGGGAAAAGCCTTTAAAAAATCCATTGTACTCATATTATTTGTCTTGTTATGGGAAATTGCGCCGCAGTACGGACTTGTCGAAAAAACATTTTTACCGCCATTTTCGGAGGTGGTACGTGCCTGGTGGGACTTGCTGGTGACGGGAGAATTGTGGAGACACTTTGAAGCAAGCATTTTGCGTTCATTATTCGGTTTTATCCTGCATTAGCAATGGCCATTCCTTTGGGATTATTGATCGGTTGGTATCCGTTGGCGCGGGATTTATTCACACCGATTTTGGAATTGTTCCGCAATACAGCGGCATTGGCATTACTGCCGGTATTTATTTTAATTTTAGGAATCGGTGAAGTGTCCAAAATTGCCATTGTCTTATTTGCTTGTACATGGCCGGTATTATTAAATACGATTTCTGCCGTGAAAAATGTGGATCCATTATTAATTAAATCAGCACGTTCGATGAATATCTCATCTTTTAAATTGTTTTATAAGGTGATTTTACCCGCATCTGTACCGACAATTTTTACAGGAATCCGCATGGCGGGTACAGGAGCGATTTTAGTGTTGATTGCGGCCGAAATGGTGGGTGCAAAAGCTGGACTGGGTTATTTTATTACGTATGCCCAGTACAACTTCCTAATCGCGGAAATGTATGCCGGTATTTTGACAATCTCCTTGTTGGGATTATTAATTAACTATGGACTTTCAAGTGCGGAGCGATATTTTTCCCGTTGGAAACAATAAATTTAATACCAATTAAATTTGTAAATTTAGTTGTGAATAGCGCCATAACTGGAATAGAAAGGTGAGTAAAAGAATGAAAAAGCTTTTGTTATTATTACTGGCTTTAGGATTATCATTAACGATTTTAACAGCATGTGGCAGTGATTCGGAAAAAACAGCGGGAGCAAGCGGTGATGATAAAGGATCAAACGGCCAAGATAAAGTCTTGCAATATACGGGATCACCTGGCACTGTATCATATCCGGAATTGGCGGAAGCATTAGGATATTTAGGGGATCTTAAATTAGACAGGGTCAGTGACTCGACAGGAGGCCCTGAAAACATTCAGTTAACTGCAACGGGTGAAATCGACTTTGGTTCAGCATTTAACGGAGCGATCATTAAGTCTTATGCCCAAGGTGTAAAAATTAAATCTGTCATTGGTTCGTACGGAAGTGATGAAAATACCTTCATGGGTTTTTATACTTTGGAAGATAGTGACATTAAAACAGCAAAAGATTTAATTGGAAAAAAGATTGGCGTTAATACGTTAGGGGCCCATGCGGAATTTGCAATCAAACAGTTTTTGCGTGATAACGGATTAACGGAAGATGAAATCAAAAAAGTTGAATTGGTTGTTGTCCCAATGGCAAGTGCGGAACAAATTTTACGGGCTGGCCAAATTGACGTTGTGCAACTTAGTGGCATTTCAAAAGATAAGGCGCTGGAAAATGGCGGTATTCGCCCTGTTTTAAAAGATATTGATCTATTTGGCGAATTTACAGCAGGAGCTTATTTCTTTACAGAAAAATATATTGAAGAAAATCCGGACACAGTGAAAACTTTTGTGGAAGGTGTGGCAAAGGCGATTGAATGGGCAAGAACAACTCCACAGGAGGAAGTCGTTGCGAAATTGGAAGAAATCGTTTCATCCCGTGAAGGCAATGAACCGACAGAAAATCTGAAATATTGGAAAAGCACAGGGATAGCGGAAAAAGGCGGAGTAATTGCGGAGAAAGAATTCCAAATTTGGATTGATTGGTTAGTGCAAAACGGAGAGTTGAAAGAAGGGCAAGTGAAATTAGAGGATTTATACACAAATGAGTTCAATCCTTTTGCGAAACAATAGAATGAAATATGTACCGGAAAAGAAGAACATGAGAAGTTCGCGATAATCTTTTATCTTTACACTAGATATGAATTTTTCCGATAAACCCCCATTCCAATGTGGGGGTTATTGGAAAAGGGAGTGCGGAAAGTTGGATCAAAAGCTTTGGACAAAGGAATTTATCATTATTTCCTTAGTCAATTTTCTATTGACCATGATGTATTTTTTATTGATGGTCACAATGTCAAATTACGCAGTCGAAACATACGGTGCAAAGGTCAGCACCGCTGGACTGGTAGCAAGTATTTTTGTCCTTGGGTGTCTGGTAGGAAGGTTGGCATTGGGAAAGCTGGTAGAGCGGTTCGGCTTGCTGCAAGTACTCATTTTCGGGTTGCTTGGAATCGTGTTAGTATCGTTGGGCTACTTTCTTGCGTATAGTGTTGCGACATTATTGCTTATCCGTATTTTGCATGGTTTTACAGTGGGAGTTGTCAGTACAACGGCAAGCACCATTTGCGTTCGGATTGTACCTGCCGCCAGGAAGGGAGAAGGAATCAGCTACTTTAGCTTAAGCCATGTTCTCAGTTCAGCGATCGGTCCATTTGTTGGGATGATGTTAAACCATTTAAATAATGGATTTCAATGGATGTTTGCTTTAAATATAGTGACCGTATTGATTTGCATGTTCATTATCAAACTGGCGGGATTACAAGTGCCAAATATGGAGAAAGCGGCAGTGGACGGAAAGCCGAAAATCTGGAATATCTCCAATTACATCGATAAACAGGCAATTCCAATTTCTTTGTTAATCATGATGTTCGGTTTTTGTTTTTCCAGTGTGACTTCCTATTTAATGTTATACGGAAAAGAAACGGGATTAATTAAGGCAGCCAGTTATTTCTTCCTCATCCATTCCTTATGTATCCTTTGTTCAAGACCATTTACAGGAAAAATCATGGACGCACGGGGAACGAATATTGTTGTATACCCCTGTATGTTACTGTTTGCGACCGGGATGTTTATTTACAGCCAATCAACAGCCGATTGGATGATTCTAATAGCGGCTGCTTGTATGGGATTAGGTTTTGGCAACATCAATTCGGCCGCGCAGTTGATTGCAGTGAAAAATGCGGATCCTGACCGTTTGGGTCTGGCGACAGCAACGTACTTTATATTTATGGATTTAGGTTTCGGTTTAGGCCCCTATCTTTTAGGCCATATAATAGAAGGCATCGGCTTCCGGATGTTATATACCATGGCGTCCTGCATTGGACTAATTTGTATACCGATTTACTATAAGATTTATGGAAACAAAGAAATCATTCCTATATTGGAAGATAAATAAAAAAGGTAAAAATAGCCGCATTCAAAGGAGCAGATGCGGTTACATCCCGTGTAAACGGTATGTCACATCAATTAAGGTGTTTTCACCGCCTTAGTTATTGCTTTCATTTTACACCAGCTTACTAGTTAACTAGAGGCTACTATTCCTTCGTAAAAAAGGAATGGTAGCCTTTTAAAATAAATAAAAAAAGGAGAGATTGGAATGAGCAAAAGACAATTAAAATTAGGAGCATTCTTTAATGTACCAGGCCATCATTTCGCAAGCTGGCGTCATCCTTCAACGCAGCCGGAACGTACACTGGATTTGGATTATTTCGTGGAACTGGCGAAAATCGCTGAGCGTGGCAAGTTTGACACCATTTTCTTTGCGGACGGTTTTGGTCAGGAGTTGGAGGAATATTCACCATCAGGCATTAAATTGGATCCAATTATCATCCAATCCGCCTTGGCTGCTGTGACAAAGAAAATCGGTTTAGTGGCGACGGTCACAACATCGTATAATGAGCCATTCCAATTAGCGCGGAAATTTATCGGCTTGGATCATTTGTCAAAAGGGCGCGCTGCATGGAATGTGGTTACATCTAACAGTGAAAGGGAAGCCCCACTTTTCGGAAGAGATAAACATTTGGCTCATGCAGAGCGTTATGAACGTGCGGAAGAGTTCGTAGATGTGGTGAAAAAGCTGTGGTTATCCATTGATAAAGATGCGCTTGTCATTGACAAGGAATCAGGAAGATATCTTGATTTATCGAAAGTTCAACCTGTAAATCACGAAGGCAAGTGGTTCAAAGTGCGGGGAACGCTGGATGCACCGACATCTCCACAAGGGCACCCGGTCATCGTCCAGGCGGGTTCCTCCGAAGCGGGGAAAGAGTTGGCAGCCCGTACAGCGGATGTCGTTTTTACAGCGTGGCAAACGTTAGAAGAAGCACAGGCTTTTTACCGTGATCTGAAAGGACGTCTGGCAAAATACGGACGAAATCCGGAAGAATTGCTAATTATGCCGGGTGTCTATATTACGGTAGCAAAAACGGAAGAAGAAGCGGTTGCAAAACGGAAAGAATTGGATCAATATATTCATCCAAAGGCCGGGTTAAAGTATTTATCCCATTTCTTCGGAGCGGATTTAACACGTTATCATATCGATGATCCACTTCCGGAACATTTCGATGGGGAGGATAAGACAAATCCGCGCATCCGTGCGAACATTGTGCGAAATATCGCCAAACGTGAAAATTTAAAAACCATTCGTGAGCTATACGAATTTATCGCAGGGGCCCGCGGACATCGTGAAATTGTTGGTACACCGGAGCAAATTGCCGATCAATTGCAAGAATGGTTTGAGCAGGGAGCCGCAGATGGATTCAATGTGATGGCGCCGACTTTCCCGGATGGACTTAACGATATTGTTGACTTGGTTATTCCGGAATTGCAACGCAGAGGCTTATTCCGGACTGAATATGAAGGAACAACTTTACGCGAGAATTTAGGATTAAAAAATCCTGCACGTACGGTAATTGAAAACGTGAAAGGTTAATGGATGATTTTCCCTACTAAATGGCTCACTAGGAAACTGGAGGCCATTTTTTTATTGAATGGGGTTTTCTTATTGTTGAAAAATGGGAAGGGAATTTCCTGATTGCCGGATTTGCGGTTTGCATAGTGGATGTGCAATAACAATTATGAATGAGGTTCAGTGACGCTTATGGTATATAAGAAAAAATATCCCACAGAAAGCCATATATTGCTATTCCGTGGGATTGGTTATGTAAAACCTTAAAGAGGTAACCCATCAATAAAGTTTTCAATTTCCTCTTGCGTTTTTCTGTCCCGGCTAACGAAACGGCCAATTTCTTCCCCTTTATTGTAGGCAATGAAACTTGGAATTCCAAAAACGTCCAGTTCGCCGCATAAATCAATAAATTCATCCCGATCTACTTTTACAAAAGTATATTGAGCATATTTTTCTTCGATGGCAGGAAGAAACGGTTTAATAAATACGCAGTCTTTGCACCAATCTGCAGAAAACACAAATATGATGCGCTCTTCGTTTTTCAGTTCATGAAATTGCTCTACGGATTGCAATGATTGCATTTATGACTCCCCCAAATATAAATAGTATGATAAATGGTATCATATCATAATATTTACTACAAAACAAACAGATTTACTCTGAATATATAGGTGGGGAATTCCATTATGCTTAACATGAGTTGTTAAGCGTTTTTTATGTAAAAAAATCTTTGCATTTAATAAAAATTTTTCATCCCATAAAGGACTCATGGTTTGAAAAAAACGGGATATTCTAAGGGGGAAAGGAGGATTGATTTTGGTCCGAAAAATAATTCTCTCCTTGGTTCTTGTGCTTGCATGTTTAACGGCCTTTTCCTCTTTTGCAAACGCGAGCGAACATAAGGAAGATGTGTACAATGAGCGGATGAATTTGTATAAAAGCTATGAAACGCCATTTGTTCCCTGGTATCGTTTGGCGGCTGTCGACCAATATGAACGGAATATTCAGGAAGTGCGAAAGGATATTCCAAAGCGGGAAAGCGCCATCGCCATTCATTTTTCCCATGAATTCTGGGCAGGTGAACTGAATCCTGACACAGATGACACTACGCCGTTTACCATTCAGTATTTTGGCGGCAAGGGCCTTGATGGGAACGGCGATGGCAAAGCCGACCGGAATGATGACCAAGATATTTTATTTACGATGGCCACCTATTTAGGGAAATTTGGCCCATCGGAGGAAGATTTTAAAACGGCTTTATGGGAATATTACAAAGATGAAAAAATCATCAATCAAATTATAACCATTCAAACGCTTTATAAACATTTCAATACAATTCAGCTGGACAAGCATATTTTTCCCCTCCCGGTCCGTGGATACAATTATAGTTATAAAGGGACTTGGGGTGCCAGCAGGGGATGGGGCGGAAGACGAATCCATGAAGGAACGGATATTTTTGCCGGTTATGGCACACCGGTTTTATCTACGTCTTATGGCGTTGTTGAAGTAATGGGTTGGAACCAATTTGGCGGTTGGCGGGTCGGCATCCGGGATCATCATAATACTTATCATTATTATGCTCATTTGGCGTATTTCAATAAAGAGTTGAAGGTGGGCGACATCGTGGAGCCTGGAACCATTCTTGGCGGTGTTGGAAGTTCGGGATATGGGAAGGAAGGAACGAGCGGCAAATTCCCTCCGCATTTGCATTATGGCATGTATAAATTCAACGGGCGGACTGAATGGGCTTTTGACCCGTATCCGCATCTTTTGCAATGGGAAAAGCAGACGAAGCAGGAACGCAAATAATAAGGTTGCTTTAGCGTGCCATTCGCTAGGGCAACTTTTTTGTTGCGAGAACATTTTGATAAAAGCCGCAAGGGATCTGTTGAAAATGCAAGTCCTCCAGCATCTCCTTGGATTTATCCAAAGTCGCAAAGTCTTGAAAAAAATTCCAAATAAATTATCCATTTTATCCTATTGAAATATTTTCTTGCCCATGTCACAATGATTGTAATTTCATAGTGCATTATCCAATCACTAGGGGTGCTAGTTTTAGCTGAGAGAGGCATTGCCTCAACCCTTTGAACCTGCACTAGGTAATGCTAGCGAAGGGAAGTGGTTGCTGGGACTCGTATTGTCTTTTTATGTTTTTTTACAGTTTGCCGATTTCGGGTTTTCAAGCCACTTCTTTCAGGAAGTGGCTTTTTTTCATGAACAAAAAAAGATGGGGGATAGGAATGCAATTCACAGATCGACTTTTTGAAAAGTATCATACCGTTTGGAGAAAAAATCATGAACATCCTTTTGTGAAAGAGTTGGGAGCAGGAACACTGGATCCTGACAAGTTCCGTTTTTACATGATACAAGATTATTTATACTTAATCGATTATTCCAAATTGTTTGCATTAGGTGCTGTGAAAGCGCCAAATCTCGAAGTGATGACGGTGTTTGCCAACCTGCTTTATTACACGATGAATGAGGAAATGGCGTTGCACAGAAAATATGCCAGCCGTTTTGGAATCACGGAAAAAGAGTTGGAAGAGGCAAAACCTTCCCCGGTAACCCTTGCTTACACCCACTACATGTTGGCGGTTGCCCAAAACGGCTCCATCGCCGAATTGGCGGCTGCCCATTTGGCTTGTGCATGGAGCTATTGGGAGATTGGATGTGAATTGGCTGAAATCCCGGGGGCAAAAAATCATGAATTATACGGCGATTGGGTAAAAACGTACAGTTCAGAAGAGTTTGGCCAGTCTGCGCAATGGAATCTCGATTTGCTCAATCAATTGGCGGAAGGGAAGCCGGAATCCGAACTTCAGCGGCTGGAAGAAATCTTTTTAAATACGACCCGATTTGAATACATGTTCTGGGATATGGCTTATCATCAACAAATGTGGCCGATGGATGAACAGGTGACTGCATAATTTTTTGCGAAGGGAAGTCGTTTGGTTGGAACTGCACATAATCACCGATGGGAAAAAGACAAATGAAGAGTTGAAGGAAATCATTACATCGGTTTCTGCTGTTGTGGATTACATTCATATACGCGAAAAAAATAAATCGCCCCATGAGATTGTTGCTCTAGTAGAGGAGTTACTAAAGGCAGGGGTGCCGAAAGAAAAGCTTGTCATCAATGACCGGCTGGATATTGCTCTTGTGACTGGAATTCCGAATGTGCATCTGCCAGGGAAGGGGCTTCCGGTAGAAAAGGTCAAAACGGCATTTCCACATATGAAAGTGGGGGTCAGCATCCATTCCCTTGAAGAAGCGGAAAGAGCGGAAGAAGCAGGAGCTGATTACTGTTTATTCGGCCATGTTTTTGAAACGGACAGCAAAAAGGGATTAATGGGAAGAGGAACGGGTGCCCTTGGTGTAATTGTTGAACATGTAAAGATTCCAGTGATTGCCATCGGCGGAATTACTCCTGAGAATGCCGGAAAAGTGCTGGAGAAAAAAGTGCGCGGCATTGCAGTGATGTCTTACATTTTCTCATCGAAACACCCAAAAGAAGCGGCAACCCGTTTAAAACAAGTGTCAAAGGGGAAGGGGGATGACGTTGCAACTTTATATCAATGGACAGAAGACGGAAGTGGATAACAATGTGAAAAATGTGGCAGATTTGCTGAAGTCTTTTCAATTGCAAGGACGGATTGTCGTTGTTGAACAGAATGGAAAAATTATACTGAAAGAGCAATATGACAAACAGCCGGTAAATGATGGCGACAAAATCGAAATCGTCCATTTTGTTGGAGGGGGATAAACATGTTAAAAATTGCAGATAAAGTATTCCAATCAAGATTATTGCTAGGTACAGGGAAGTTCCCGAATTTTGAGGTCCAAAAGGAAGCGGTGGAAGCATCCGGAGCGGAAATTTTGACTTTTGCCGTAAGAAGAATGAATATTTATGAACCGTCACAGCCGAATTTTCTGGAAATGCTCGATCTTTCAAAATACACCCTCCTGCCGAATACTGCCGGGGCAAAAACGGCGGAAGAAGCGGTGAGGATTGCAAGACTCGCCAAAGCATCAGGACTGTGCGACATGGTGAAAGTGGAAGTCATTGGGGATGATAAAACCCTTCTTCCGGATCCGGTTGAAACACTAAAAGCTTCAGAAATGTTATTGGAAGAAGGTTTCATTGTCCTTCCTTATACTTCCGATGATGTAGTCTTAGCGAAGAGACTCGAAGAATTGGGGGTGCATGCCATCATGCCGGGCGCTTCACCCATTGGTTCAGGGCAAGGGATTGTGAATCCGCTGAATCTCTCCCTCATCATTGAGCAGGCGGGTATTCCGGTCATAGTGGATGCGGGAATCGGCTCGCCTGCGGATTGTGCCATTGCGATGGAGTTGGGGGCAGATGGCATCTTATTGAATTCAGCGGTGTCCGGGGCAAAAGATCCGGTGAAAATGGCAAAGGCCATGAAGCTGGCCATCGAAGCGGGAAGACTTGGATATGAAGCTGGCAGAATTCCGAAAAAACGGTATGCTGTTGCCTCCAGTCCAATAGAAGGGATGCTTCTTTCCTAATGGAACGGTATTCCCGGCAACGGTTGTTTTCCCCTATTGGTGAGGAAGGACAGAAGAAATTATTGGAAAGCCATGTGCTAATTGTCGGGGCAGGAGCGTTAGGTTGTGCCAATGCGGAGATGTTGGCACGGGCGGGCATCGGGAAAATCACCATTATCGACCGGGATTACGTTGATTGGACGAATCTCGGTCGGCAGCAACTTTATACGGAAGAGGATGCAAAACGGAACATCCCAAAGGCCATTGCGGCACAAAACCATTTACAAGTAATCAATTCAACGATTGATATTAAAGGGATTGTTGGAGACTTCTATATTGATTCAGAAGAAATAGTGAAAGATGCCGATCTCATCATGGATGGGACAGATAATTTTGAAACGAGATTTGTCATCAATGATATGGCAATGAAACATGGCATTCCCTGGATTCACGGGGCAGTGGTAAGAAGTTATGGAATGACCGTTTCCATTGTGCCAAAACAAACACCATGTTATCATTGTTTGCTCCAAACGCTTCCTTCCGAGGGTTTAACTTGCGATACCGTCGGGGTGATCAGTCCGGCAGTGCAAATGGTTGCATCCTATCAAACGGCAGAGGCTTTGAAATATCTGGTGAGCGGAGAAGTGTCCAAAGAATTGGTTTCCTTTGATATATGGAAAAGGGAACACTCGATCATCGATGTATCATCATTAAAGAGGGCGGATTGCCCTTCGTGCGGGGAAAATCCCTCATTCCCATATTTGAGGAAGGGGACGGGTTTGAAAACAGCGGTGTTGTGCGGCAGAAATACGGTGCAGATTCGTCCGCAGCAAACGCAGCAATTTTCATTAGAAAGGATTTCAAAAAGGCTCCATACAATCGTTAAAAACTTAAAAGTGACCCCTTACTTAATGTCCTTCCAGGTGGAAGATGTCCAAATGGTTCTTTTTCAAGATGGCAGGGCATTGATCCATGGAACGAAAGAGGAAGAAAAGGCGAAAAGGATTTATCAACGGTATGTGGGGGCATGAAAGACCGTTGAATGCCAAAATAAAAAAGCTCTCCTGAACAGAGAGCTTTTTTACAAACCATTGTTTTACCAATGTTTGCAGTGAAAGCCGCCTTGCCGTAATATTAATAGAAAGTTTTAAAACCACGACTCCACCAGGTGGGTGTTCGCAGAAGATTTCCTGTCTATCGTCATTCACCGCAGTGTGACGCCCGCCATTCCATCTTCGATCTAAAACTCCCTTTTACAGTTCAAAGGTTAAAACTTAATATGTGTACGTACAACGCAGCTTTAATGTAATAGTAATGGAATATGTAGCTTGCCGCAAGTAAGTATCTTTTAATAAAAAAGTCAATTATTTAATATAAAAAGCGTTGGAGGTATTTTTTGCAAGCAAAAATAAAAGCCTCATTCGATTTAACCAAATTAATCCTGAGGCTTTATTTTGTCCAATATTTCATTGGTCAATTTGGCGACGTCAATTTGCGTATCTTCTTTCATGACGTCCTTCAAAATTTCATTCCTGAAATAACGGACACTTACTTTCAAAGGCATTTGAAGAAGTTTCGTTAATGCTTGTTGATACATAATGATAAATTCTTTATCTGTATTGCCCCGCTTCAGCTCGGCAAAGGATTCATAAAATTGATCGAGCTTATCCGCAAATTCCAGCAGACGGCCTTCCAATGTCCCATCTTTTCCTTCCTTCATCCGCTCGAAGAAAATTTCTTGAAATTCAGCTGGAATCTCTTCTTTTATAAATTTTTCCATCATTTTTTCTTCCACATGGGCAAGCATCTGTTTCAATTCTTCACTGGCATGTTTGACCGGTGTTTTAATATCTCCAATGAACACTTCGGCAAAGTCGTGATTGATGGTTTTTTCATAAAGGGACTTCCAATTGACTTTTGCCCCGTGCATTTCTTCCAAAGTTCCAAAAAACAAAGCGTATTGGGAAACTTTCCATGAATGGGCGGCCACATTATGTTCTTCGAATTTAAAACGTCCCGGCGCCCGAAAAATACGTTCCAAATCATTTAAACTTGTAAAAAATCTATGAATTCCGATTGTCAACACTCCTATCATGTATTGATGAAATATACACTATTTTATCCAAAGAGTTTTCTTTTAAACAAATGAATTGTCACGAAATCTCAAATAAAAAGTATTTTAAATACATGTTATACTAAGAGTAGCATAAAGGAATGGAAGTGATGAACTTGTTGCATACCGTTTTTTTATATATCCATATTTTAAGCGCAGTGATTTCGATAGGACCTTTAGTAACTTTAATTCCCATCACAAAGAAAATGGAAACAGCTGATGAAAAAGAGATGGTCGGATTTGTGAAGTCGTTTCAACTTGCGATTACGGTGGTAAAACATGCTGGCCACATTCTTGTACTCTCCGGAGCGATTCTTGTGATGATTTCCGGATGGACATGGAAGGATTCGTGGATTGTGCTTACTTTGGCTATTATGTTTTTATCGATTGTGTTTTTGGCGAGAGCTTTTAAACCGACTTTAAATACTTTTGGAACAAATGCGTTTAAAAAAGAAGAATTTATTTCAAAATTGCGGAAAGCTACATGGAAATATATTTTTCTATTGCTCATTATGCTATGGTTAATGGTTTCAAAGCCGATGTTCTGGTAGGCGAATCAAAAGATTGTAATATTATACATATGATAAACTACAAAAAACGGTACTATTTATAGTATGATAAAGGTGTGTACTGACGAAGGGCAATATATGAAAAAAGCGAATGGAGAAAACGCACTGTTTTCCCGTTCGCTTTTTTATTGTTTATACCGAAACATCAATAATATTTCCTTTATATGGATGATTTGCTTCAGGCTGAGGTTGTTCCAACATCTCTACTACACCCGCGGCTCCTAAATTGAGCGCTCTGTCTAAAATACTCAATTGGACTGTTTGTTGTAGTGAGGCAAGTTGGCTTGACATGATTGAATTGATATCCATAAAAAAATCCCTCCTTTCGAATAATATCGGAAAGTTTTTCAAGTTTCCCACCGGTTTTTGAATATTTATCCAATCCCTTGTCGAAACTTTTTTCGAAGGAGGGAAGCTATGTGAAAAAAATGATTTGTTATAGTTTACCATTCAACCTGCTTCTTTTAGGGGGCTGCGGTTTTTTGGGAGCAACAAATGACAATTCTGAACAAATATCAACAAACGCACAAGCCGCTTTAACTGCACAAGCAACAATGATTGATACAGAAGGTAAGGAATTGGGGATTGTGAAATTTACCGAATCAAAAGAAGGTGTTCGAATCCATGTGAAATTGGAAAATGTGCCGGAAGGGGAACATGGTTTCCATATCCATGAAGTTGGAAAGTGTGAAAAGCCGACGTTTGAATCTGCTGGAGCCCATTTTAATCCTGGAGGAAAAGAGCATGGTTTTGAAAATCCAAAGGGCTTCCATGCAGGAGATTTGCCTAATGTTAAGGCGGACGAAAGCGGCGTTGTCGATGTGGAATTTATAGCCAAGCATATTACTTTAGAAAAAGGAAAAGAACATTCATTGTTTGATGAAGATGGCAGTGCTGTCATTTTGCATGAAGTTTCGGATGATTACAAAACCGATCCATCTGGCAATTCCGGCGTGCGTATTGCTTGCGGAGTTATAGAATCAAAATAATTTTATTTTTTAACGGGCTGTCTATAAGGGAAACTTTTTAGTTTTTAGGCAGCCTGTTTTTTGGTTCAAGAGTAACATTTTATTTTTTAAATATAATTTAGAAAAATAATATTATTTAGAAAATTAAAACTTTATTTTGTACTATAACAACGGTTTGATCGCTAAAAACGTTGATACGAAAGCTATAAATTCTATTTTGATATTAATATATACTTTTTTAAACTCTATTATTCTATAAAAAGGATTTGACACAGGCAAATAGTAATAGTTACAATTGAACTGTGCTATTACACATTTGATAGAAGCAAAGAGGAGGGGTTATGTTTGAAAAGTAAAAAGTTTTTATTTTTAACGGTGCTAAGCATTATGCTGGTGATGCTTTTAGCTGCATGTGGTGGAAAAGAAGACGATTCCAGCACAAAAGATAGTTCAACAGAGGGGGATAACAATACATCATCATCAGACATCAAATTCTTAAGTATGGTAACAGGCGGTACACAAGGTACTTACTATGCTTTAGGCGGTACATTTGCAGAGTTGATTACAAAAGAAACAGGTATTAAAACAACTGCGGAAGTGTCGCAAGCATCTGCTGCAAACGTTAATGCTTTAAAAGCAGGAGACGCTGAAATTGCTTTTGTGCAAACAGATATTGCATATTATGCGAAAAATGGTCTTTTAATGTTTGATGGAGAACCAATGGATGATTTAGTGGCAATTGGCGCCCTTTATCCAGAAACAGTTCACTTAGTAACAACAGCGAAATCAGGCATTAAATCATTTGATGATTTAAAAGGTAAAAAAGTTTCTGTTGGTGCTCCTGGTTCCGGTACTTATGCAAACGCTGAACAATTGTTAGAAATACATGGTTTAACAATGAATGACATCCAACCACAAAACCTAGACTTTGGTGAATCTGTAGACGGTTTACAAGCAGGACAAATTGATGCAGCCTTCATTACTGCCGGTTATCCAACTGCTGCTGTGGAATCTTTAAGTGCACAAGAGGATGTAGTAATTGTTCCAGTAGATCCTGAAAAAGCAAAAGCGTTAATTGAAAAATACCCTTATTACAAAGAAGATGTGATTCCAGCAGGTACATATGGCTTAGCGGAAGATGTACCAACTGTATCCGTACTTGCAATGCTTGCAGTGAAAAAAGACTTGCCTGAAGATGTAGCATACGGCATTGCAAAAGCAATCTACGACAATACAGACAAAATTGGACATGCTAAAGCGGAATACATTAAGAAAGAAAGTGCTTTAGACGGCATCGGTATTGATGTGCATCCTGGTGCGAAAAAATATTTTGAAGAATAATGGTTGTTTAACAAAGTGAAGGGCTTGAAGGCTAATGCTTCTTCAGGCCCTTTCTACATGGAGCGGTAATATGAAAAAAAACATGTTTGGCATCGTCATAGTTGCTGTTTTTATTATATTTTTCTTTACCCCTCTTTTTCCTGTTATTTCCTTTTCAGAAGCAAAGGCCGATGAGCCACAAATGTATTTTATAGACATTGATCAGAATACTACATTTCAAATTCGATTTACTCATTCTATTCATCGTACGGATGTTTTGGAAACTTATGAAATAGAAGATCACAAAATTAAACTAGTTTCAATGGAATATGAGGATGTATCTATTGGAATGCCAGCTTATGCAGAAGAGGGACAAATGCTCCTCTACGAAGATGGGAAATATAAACTTTATTCAAATCGGGTTTTGGAAAATTTTGTCCTATATGTTGGGGATATTAATATGGATTTGTTTTTTTATTACGGTGGTAAAGCATATGATTTAAAAAAGAACTTGCAAAGGGGAAATTCCTACACCGTTGAGATAAAAAGCGTCTCCCTTTATGACAAAATGAAAGGAGTACGAATGAAACATGGGAACTGAAATAAAACAGCCGGAGGAATTGAATCAAGAACAGTTGGCGCAAGAATTGTTAGAAAAGTTTGACGCTGAATCAAATTTAAGACAATTAGGTGGAATAGTGAAATGGGTTGTTTACGGTATCCTTATTGCCTTTTCGTTATTCCAATTATATACAGCTATTTTTGGTGCATTTACTGCTTATATACAGCGTAGTATTCACCTTGGATTTGCATTAACCATCATTTTTCTTCTTTTTCCGCCTAGAAAAAAGGGCTTTAAAACGAAAATTGCTTTCTATGACTATTTATTAGCTATTGTTGCAGCTATTTGTGGCATTTATTGGACATTGAATTATGAGAGGCTTGTTACAAGTTTAGGGACGATTAACCAAACAGATTTAATTATTGGGGGTCTCGTCATTCTATTAGTCTTGGAAGCTGCTAGAAGAACGGTAGGATTGCCGATTGTGGTGATTGCGATACTATTTTTGCTATATGCCTTTTTTGGACCATATATGCCGAACTTTTTGGCTCACCGTGGTCAATCGTTGGAACAGATTGTCAATTTGATGTACTTTTCAACTGACGGTATTTTAGGTACACCGATTAGTGTATCAGCCACATACATTTTTGCTTTCCTATTATTTGGCTCCTTTTTAGTGAAAACAGGTGTAGGGGAGTACTTTAATGATTTGGCGATTACCGTTGCCGGAAAACTGGTAGGGGGACCGGCGAAAGTTGCTGTATTCTCTTCTGCCTTACAGGGGACAATTTCCGGAAGTTCCGTTGCCAATGTAGTTACTTCTGGTGTTTATACAATCCCGATGATGAAAAGGCTCGGTTATAAAAGGGAATTTGCCGGGGCAGTTGAAGCGGCTTCTTCTACTGGCGGACAAATCATGCCGCCAATCATGGGGGCAGCAGCTTTCTTAATGGTGGAATTTATCGGACGCGGTGTAACGTATTGGGATATTGCAAAATCCGCAGCTATTCCTGCGATATTGTATTTTGCAGGTATATGGATTATGACTCACTTTGAAGCGAAAAAACTAGGTCTTCGCGGTTTAACGGATGAAGAATTGCCAGATCGTAAGGAAGTATTTAAGAAATTATATTTGCTAACGCCGCTTATTTTAATCATCATTATTATGATGATGGGAGTTCCGGTAATCCACGCAGCGTTATATGGAATTATTGCGTGTATTGTCGTTGGTTTCTTAAATAGAGACATAAAATTTGGTGTGAAAGAAATAATTGATGCTTTAGCTGATGGAGCAAGAACAGCGTTAGGCGTAGCTGCTGCAACAGCCTGCGCAGGTATTATTGTAGGGGTTGTGGTGAAAACAGGTCTTGGGTTAAGCTTGGCAAGCGGATTAGTGGAACTGGCTGGAGGAAATATTTTATTAACATTATTCCTAGTTATGATTGCTTCTTTAATCTTAGGAATGGGTGCTCCGACAACGGCAAACTATATTATTACTTCAACTATTGCAGCTCCGGCAATCGTTACATTGCTTGCACCTGATGTTCCGTACGCAGCTGTGCCTGTTGTAACACTTTTATCTGCCCATTTCTTTGTATTCTATTTTGGAATTATAGCGGATATCACGCCACCTGTTGCATTGGCTGCTTTTTCAGCTACGGCTATTTCTGGCGGGGATCCAATTAAGACGGGAGTTCATTCATCTAAATTGGCGATTGCAGCTTTCATTATTCCGTATATGATTATTTTCTCACCACAATTGCTTATGATTGATGTGTCAGTTTTAGAAGTCATTTGGGTTCTAATTACAGCAATTATGGGGATGATTGCCATTGGTGCAGGGGTCATCGGGTTCTGGTACCGACGCATTATATGGATTGAAAGAATCATCCTAATCGTTGCTGGATTGCTCATGATCTATCCAGAATCACTGTCTGATGTGATTGGATTAATCATCTTTGGCATCATGTTTGCCATTCAAATGTTTACAAAAAGTAAAGGGAACAATAAAATAAAAACAACTTTGGGTTAATGGTTTATATCCGTCTCTATGGGAGGCGGATTTTTTTTAAAATCTAAAAAGGAAGAGACGATGATATAGGTAAAGAAATGTGAAAACCTTTGAATGATTATTGCATGTGTGGAGTATTTGTTAAGGTGTGGGCAAAAGCAATTAATAAATATGGTGACTTTATGTATAATAGAGTAAGCAAAAGTATCGAGGTGCGAAAAAATGGGTCATGTTAAAACCTATGAAGAGGTCATCTTTAGTTGGTTTGATCTTTTTCATAGTTGTCCAGAAGTAAGTTGGAAAGAGTATCAAACGACAAATAAAATTGCCGCTATACTAGATGAGTTAAAAGTTCCGTACAAGCGTTTTACGGATATGACAGGGCTTGTGGCGGAAATAGGCCAAGGGGAAGAAGTGGTCGCTGTAAGAGCCGATATTGATGCTCTCTGGCAAGAAGTGGACGGGGAAATGAGAGCGAATCATTCCTGCGGACACGATGCCAATATATCCATGGTGTTAGGCGCTTTATTAAGAATTAAAGACTACCCTTTAAAGAAACGCGTCCGGTTCATCTTCCAACCCGCTGAAGAAGTTGGGGGAGGAGCCATTGAGATGGTGAAACGGGGGATCATCGATGATGTGTCCTACCTCTTTGGCATTCATTTAAGACCGATTGAAGAACTGCCGTTTGGCAAAGTTTCTCCTGCGGTCCAACACGGTGCGGCATTGTTCCTGCAAGGTGAGGTGCGGGGGGTTGATGCCCACGGAGCAAGACCGCATCAAGGAAAAAATGCCATCGATGTGATTTTTGCCATCCAACAAATGTTGAAAAATATTTATTTAAATCCTTTTGAAGTGCATAGCGTGAAGTTGACAAAAGTGGTGGCGGATGGCGGCAGTGTCAATATCATTCCAGGTAATGCTACCTTTTCAATAGACATTCGGGCGCAAAAAAATCGCGTGATCGATGCGATACAATTCCATGTAGAACATGGACTTCGGAATATCAGCAAAATGTTTGAAACGGAAATAGTTTGGGATTGGTATGACAAAACACCAGGCGCAGAAGTGTCTGAAGAAGCGAAAAAAATTGCGGAAACAGCCATTATGGATACGGTCGGAGAAGGATTTTTGGCAGAGCCGGTTCAAACGCCGGGCAGCGATGATTTCCATTTTTATACGGTTTCCAAACCTGAATTGAAAGCGACGATGATTGGCATTGGTGCAGATCTGAAACCGGGCCTTCATCACCCGCATATGACCTTTAATAAAGATGCGCTCATTATCGGCGCAAAAGTATTGGCAAAAACATTATTTAATGCAACTGAGTATAAATAGAAGGAAGTAGGATTCAATGAACATCAAGAAAATAGAGATTTTTGCGGTAGATTTCCCACTAATAAAACCGTTTATTGTAAGTTACGGCACTTTTCCGACGATGCCGTCAATCATTATAAAACTTACAACGGATGATGGTTACATCGGCTGGGGGGAAAGTGTACCGGATGAACATGTAACTGGGGAAACATTTGAATCCACTTTTCATGTTCTAAAACATTCCTTGGCACCTGCAATGTTGAATGAGGACCCATGTCATTTTGAAAAAATCCATGACAAAATGGATCGTATCGTAAAAGGAGTGCCCAGTGCGAAGGCGGCCATTGATATCGCTTGTTTTGACGCAGTGGGGAAAAAGCTTGGGGTTCCGGTTTATCAGTTAATTGGCGGAAGATTTCATAAAAAATTCCCAATCACCCATGTGTTAAGCATTGATGAACCTGATAAAATGGCAGAAGAAGCGGAACAAAAAGTACAAGAAGGATACCGCTCCTTTAAGATGAAAGTTGGCACAGATGTGGAACGGGATGTAGAAAGGATTAAAGCGGTAAGAAAACGTGTTGGAGAACAAATCGCCATTCGAGTCGATGTCAACCAGGGCTGGGTGAACAGTTCAAATACGCTAAAAGCCATGCGATCTTTGGAATCCCTTGGCATCGATTGGTTGGAACAGCCGGTTCTTGCGGATGATATTGATGCAATGGTGGAAGTGAAGTCCAAATCCAACATTCCGCTCATGATTGACGAAGGTCTTTGCAATATTTTCGATATGCGGGAAATCATTGCAAAAAGGGCGGCAGATAAAATCAACATAAAACTGATGAAATGCGGGGGTATCTACCCTGCGGCGAAACTTGCCACAATGGCGGAAATGGCGGGCATTGATTGCCAAATCGGTTCGATGGTTGAATCTTCCATTGCTTCGGCAGCCGGTTTTCATGTAGCCTTTTCGAAAAAAAACATCAAGAGTGTGGAACTGACAGGCCCTCTTAAATTTAAAACGGATATCGGCGATTTGAAGAAAAGTTATAAAATTCCGTTTATCGAGCTGGGTGACAAGCCGGGGCTAGGCGTGGAAATTGACGAAGAAGTTTTATCCCGATTAACGGTTTATTCTTGCACAGTTAAATCATGAAGTAAGGTGGCTATTATGTGTGAAGTGATCGAAGAAGGCGTTTTAAAAGATATTCCTTATCATGTGAAAAAGTTGAAGGTTGATCATATACCCCAAATTTTGGATCTCCAACAAGCTGTCGTTGATTCGCTCCCCGATAAACAAACATTAGAACCCCTCTCTGATGAGGAATTCCGGTTTATTTTAGAGGGCAATGGATTGATGATCGGAGTATTTATTGAAGATCGCCTCATCGCATTTCGTGCGCTTTTGATTCCGGAAATGGACGACCAGGGTCTGGGGAAAGATATCGGGTTGACGGAAGAAGAGGATTTGAAGCGGGTACTTTACCAGGAAATTTCAAATGTACATCCCGATTTCCGCGGATATGGGCTGCAAAAGAAAATGGCCCAAATTATTATGAAACATATCGATATGTCCAATTTTGACTATGTGTTGGCGACAGTGATGCCTTATAATATCCCGAGCATTAAAGATAAACTGCATCAGGGGATGTATATCGCCGCGTTGAAAGAAAAATACGGCGGAAAATTACGGTATATTTTCTTCAAACCGCTGCACAAAAAACCAAAATTAAAAAAAGAATCCGTCTTCATATCCATGGGGGATATTGAAGGGCAAAAGAACCTGTTACATAATGGGTACATTGGGGTCGCCATCAAAGAGCAAGGCGACGACTGGTTTGTCGAATATAAAAAAGTTTTGGATGAAGGCTTGGTGTAGACCAAGTCTTTTTATTATTTTAGGCACTTTAAGTGTTGAAAATAATATTGTAAAAAAATAAAAAACAACAAAGCCGAAAGACTTGTTGCTTTTTTAAGTTGATTAGTGGATATTTCTTTTCTTGAAATTTCCGCCCCGGACTTCTGCAATTTCGTCAAAGGTAACGAAAGCATCCGGATCTTTTTGTTTGACAATGGATCTTAATTTACTTTCTTCCATTCGGTTGATGACACAATAAATAATTTCGACCGGTTCATTCGTATATCCGCCAACACCATTGATATAAGTCACGCTACGGCCGAGACGGTTGATGATGGCTTGACCGATTTCCCTTGAATTTTTGCTGATAATGGTAACGGATTTCGCATCTTCCAGACCTGTTTCAATGATGCTGATGACTTTTGAAGCGATATAGTAGGCGATTGCCGAAGAAAGGGCTCCTTCAATGCCGAATACAAAGCCGACAAAAATGAAGATGAATACATTGATGACTAAGATGATTTCACCTGTTGAAAAGGGTACTTTTCTGCTGATTAATACGGCCAGCATATCCGTGCCATCCAAGGCGCCGCCGTTACGTAAAGCTAAGCCCATACCTATACCAAGCAAAATACCGCCTGAAATGGTAACTAATAGTGAATCGCCATTGATAATCGTTGGTATATGATGCATCAAGGAAGTGGCGATGGATAATGTGGCAATTCCAATGATGGAGTTGATCGCAAAGGTTTTTCCGACCATTTTGTAACCTAGAAATATAAAAGGGATATTTAAAATCGCTAAGAAAAGACCCAATGGAAGAGGGGTGAGTGTGGACAGCATAATGGAAATACCGGTGATTCCACCGTCAGAAACGCTGTTTGGAATTAGCACAGCTTCCAATCCGTAAGCGGCGATAAATGCTCCGATGACAATAAAGATGATGCTTGTTATTCTGCTCAATAAAGCGGGTTCATGATTTTCATGCATTGCATTTGCGTTCATTTGATTCACTTCATTCATATGTATGGAATCCAATCCTTTCTCCACAGAGTGCTTTTTTATTTTAACAAAAAATAAAATCTCTTGCACTTGTGAACATTAACAAATTTTTGATGAATTTAGAAGATTGTGTGCAAAAAAAAAGAAAAAGATTTCCAATGCTCAAATGAAGTGATCATAAACCAATATCCGTTCACACTTCATAGGCAGGAAATCTTGAAAGTTACTTCATTGGACAAAAGGTGCAAGCTTCAAGTCCCGGAATATCCTTCGAGAAGCAGCAGCTTTTTCTTACCGATTTGTTGATGAGATCCAACGGGCTTTTTCCGTTTGTGTATTGATAGAACCATGATTTGTTGGAGAAACGTTGCCATACTTTGGTGTCTTCCAGTATTTCTATGTCTTCAAAAGCCCGGTCTGCAAGCAACGGATTTTGAAGCAGTTCGTAATAATTCCACAACATATAGCCGAAAATGTTTTCCCAAAGAGTCAAAGGGGAAATGGTCGTCGTTTCGCGAAGCTGCATAATGATTTGATGGGCCTGATAAAGAATTTTGGAAATCACATATTCCCTTTCCTTTTCTTCCACATAACGATAGTCCGTCGGGGTAATGTAAGTGCCGAGCGTATCGATTCCGTATTCATGGACATGGAAGTAACGGACGTCTTCCAATTTGCCGTCCCAAATTTCATCATAGGCAGCAAGAAAATAAAATTGGGCCGCGACAAACATCCCGTAGCGCCGGCCGAAGTGGGAGATGGCAGCGGCTTCTGTTCCTGCTTGGGTAATTTCCATCATGAGCTTCAAAAAATCGGGCAGAAAGAATTCCTTATGTAAATTTTCCAAAGTGAATAAAGGAGTTCTTGGTTCCTCTGTTATGATGCCGTATGAATTCAAAAAAGCAAGCTGTTCATAGGTCAAGGCTGGCATAGACATATCACCTCGAATCAATTATAACATGGGATTGGAATGGCTATTATTTTTGCGAAGTTTCCCATACCCTTTCTCTGCCAAACAAGAAATGAAGGACTGCCCGAAAAGACTTTTCTTTCCAGGCAGCCCATAAAATCATTTCTCTTCCGCTTCAAAGAGTTTGACGATTTCAACGATGACTTTTGCAGCGAGTTCCATCGTTTCGGCGGATACAAATTCAAATTTGCCGTGCATGTTTTCGCCACCGGCAAAAATATTCGGTGTCGGCAGACCCATGTAGGACAATTGGGAGCCGTCCGTTCCGCCCCGAACCGGCTCAATGATTGGCGAAATGTTTAGATTTTCCATGGCGCGTTTGGCGATGTCGACAATTTCTTTCACCGGTTCAATTTTTTCTCTCATGTTGTAATATTGGTCTTCCAACTCAACAGTGATGGCGTCCTCGCCAAATTCTTCCTTGATGCGTTGCTCCACTACGCGGAAGTATTCTTTTTTCGCCTCGAATTTCTCCCGGTCGTGGTCGCGGATGATGTAAGAAAGGGTTGCTTCTTCTATGGAACCGTTGAAACTCATCAGATGGATGAACCCTTCGTAGCCTTCCGTTTTTTCCGGAACGGCTTCTTGAGGCATAAAGTTATGGAACTTGATGGCCATCGTGATGGCATTGACCATTTTCCCTTTGGCAGAGCCGGGATGAACACTGATTCCGTGTGTTGTCACTTTTGCAGCGGCTGCGTTGAAGCTTTCGTACTGCAATTCGCCAAGAGGCCCGCCGTCCATCGTGTAGGCAAAGTCCGCCCCAAAAGCTGCTACGTCAAATTTATGTGGTCCTCGTCCGATTTCTTCGTCAGGGGTAAAAGCCACCCGGATTTTCCCGTGCTTAATTTCAGGATGTTCCACCAGATATTCCATGGCGGTCATGATTTCCGCAATGCCCGCTTTATCATCCGCTCCAAGCAGCGTTGTGCCGTCGGTCGTGATCAATGTTTGTCCGACATAATTTTTCAGATTTGGGAATTGGTTCGGGGATAAAACGATTCCATCATTCAGTTGGATATCCCCGCCATCATAATTGTCGATCCGTTTCGGTTGGACATTCGCGCCTGAAAAATCAGGGGAAGTGTCGACATGGGCCAAAAATCCGATTGTTGGCACTTCTTTGTCTGTATTGGATGGCAATGTGGCGAATAAATACCCGTTTTCATCCAGAGAGATTTCTGTCAGCCCGATTTCGGCAAGTTCATCTTTTAAAATATTCAACAAGTCCCATTGCTTTTTGGTGGAAGGGGTTGAGGAACTTTCCGGATCCGATTGGGTGTCAATTTGGGCGTATCGAATCAATCGTTCAATCACTTTTTCTTTCATGACGTTGCCTCCTTCAACTTTTCTGCCCCCATTGTATCATTTTTCCTTTTTTCTGATGAGAAATATGCTGCGGGAATCGGCAAATAATTGAAACTATTTCTTCATCTCTTCCGTAGAAAAGTACAAGGAAGGTGAAAAGGATGACTCAACTGATCTTAACGACCCTAATTTTTTCAATCATTACAACGGTTCTCATTGTTCCGGTTACGAGGAAATTGCCGAAGGGCGATGTATTGCCGTTCAAACAATTGTTGCAGACTTTCGTTTTTGTTTTTATTACAAGCTGGATCCTGTATTTCCTAATTGTTTATTTGACGAAGATTGATGTGCAGTGGACGGTTGCCCTATACGCAATGCCGGTGATTTTGCTGTTCGGCGTTCTTGCATCCGGTGGAGCGGAACGGGCGCTAAAAGGGCTCCTGTTTTTTGCCAGCTTAATTGGACTCATTTATTTGTTGATTGTTCCGATTTTTAATGCGGATGAAAAGTACGAATCTGCAAAAATGGAACAAGAAGTGGAAATTGAACCCTTTGATGAAACAAAAACCCCGGCCAGCGTCCCTCCTCAATTTGCGGAAAACAAAATGAAGAAAGCCTTTGGGCAAGTGCCGAATACGAGTTATTATGAGCTTGGCAACTTGCAGATCCAGAAGGTGAATGGGGAGTTCGTTTATATTGCCCCTGTTGAGTTTTCCGGGTTTTTCAAATGGCTGAATGGAGATACGACGCCCGGCTATTTCAAAATGAGCGCAACGGATTCCAATGATAATCCTGTATTTGTTGCCAAGGAAATGGTCTATGTGCCGTCTGCATTCTTTAATAAAAATTTGGAACGCCATATCCGTCTGCAGTATCCAACGCTCATTTTCTACGGCGATCCGCAACTTGAGGTGGATGATGACGGAACCCCTTATTACATCCGTTCTTACGGTGAATTTATTTCAGCCCGGAATGGGTTTGATGTGAAAGGGATTGTCATGGTGGATGCATATTCTGGTGAAACAAAGAAAATTCCTTTGGAAGAAGTGCCGGAATTCATTGACGGGGCGGTTTCTCCGGAAGCGGTGAGCCTTCAGAACAGCTATTTTGGAAAATATGTTCATGGCTTCTGGAACAGCATCTTTGGCAAAAAAGACGTGAAATTGCCTTCCGATGAAGGGACGGAAGCGAATGTGAGCCCGGTCTTTAATCAGGATGGGGAAATGTATTACTTTACGGATTTTACAAGCCCGAAAGAAGGCGTAGATTCCATGCTCGGCTATTCCTTGACCCATGCGCGGACAGGGAAAGCGGTGTATTATACGGGGAATATGGAAGAATCTTATATGGATTCCCAAGGGGCTTTGGACATCATTGAGAAGAAATTTATCGAAAAAGAATGGCATGGGGCTATGCCAATCCTTTACAATTTCTACGGAGAAGCGAGCTGGCTTGCACCGGTTCTTGACACCAACGGATTCTTGCAAAATTACTTTATTGTATCCGCGGTGAACCCGGAAATATCCGTATACGGTTCAACGCCTAATGAAGCGTTGAGACAGTATAAAACGGCTTTAACACGGGGGGCAAGTTCGGTGGATGGTTCAAGTAATGCAGAAGAAAAAACGATTACCGGAACGGTCCTTCGCGTTTACAAAGAACAGGTAGGGGATTATACGCTTGTTTCCTTCTTGCTGAATAATGGGCAAAATTTTGTGGTAAGTTCCCAAAACGAACCGCTGTCCATCTACTTGCGGGAAGGGGATCAAGTGGTCATCCGTTATTTTGAGACCGGTGAAACGTTCCTGCCGGTAAAAGCGTTGCAAATTGAAGGAGTCGTTAATATCGGCCAATCATAATGAAGATGAAAAAACCCGAAGCATCATTTGGCTTCGGGTTTTTCATGTTCAGAAGCGGATGGTTCGGAGCGATTTTTTATATAATCAAGCATCTCCTGTTTTCTTGATTGTATTTGTTCCGCTTTATAGGGATTGACTGTAAAAAAGCGCTCCTTCTGCTCTTCAAGCAGCTTGCGTTCCGTAGCAAAGCGATTCTCCGGTTCATGTTCAAAAATGTAATCCAAATGGAAAATCTGAAGGAGGGCCACTTCAGGGTTTTCCAAATTATAGACAAATTTAATATTCCAGACGTTTGTGTAGGAAATATATTGATTGACGTATTCCGTTGCATACCGGTATTTTTGTTTATCAATTCGTGGTTGGATGCTGCGGTGGATATTCCCTAAACACATGTTGATGTCCGCCAATGTTTTATAGTAACTTTTTACATATTTCAGATGTTGACGTTCAAGGGATAAAGCAACTTGTTTATGTTGTTTCATCTTCCTCTTCCCTTCGTGGTCATCATTATCCAATTGAGGAAATCTTTTCATTAATTTTAATCTATTTGAAATGTCAAAAAAAAGAAGTATACGACAAAATAGGAATTTTCCATCAGGGTAATTGTTGAATCTATGAGAAAAGATTCGATTTTTGTTATCCGATATTAAGATAATAGTCCTTTTCCCCGTACTGTTTCCAATCTATGTTGGAGTGGACGAAACGCCATTGCATTCATCCAAAATAAAAATCCCTATTAGGAGATAATTTTTTCAATGATCAGCCTAATAGGGATTTCATTTATTCAGGTAGTATGATTATTTCCAAGTGAATCCTTTGGAAGCTAAAAATTCCTTAATATGAGGACGGCGTTGATCGATTAGGAAATCAGCCATTTGTTTCGTCCAATTGGACACTTTTTGATTGGAGCTTCTGGATGCATAATATCTTTCCATAATGGCATCATATTCATCCAGAATTTCGTCGTACTTATCCACGTCGTATCCATTTTCGTGCAATACGGCTTCAACAGGAAGTCTCGGTTTTGTTTCATTTTTCTTTGTCGGTTTTCCAACGGTCATCGCGAAGAGCGGGAATACATGTTCAGGCAAGTTGAATAATTCGCTGATCGCTTCAGGATTGTTTCTGGCACCTCCGATATAGCAGATACCATAGCCTTCCGATTCTGCGGCAATGACAAAATTTTGCGCAAAAATCGCCACATCAACGACACCTACTAAGACATTTTCCGCTGTATCCACCGTAATATCGACACCGTGCTTTCTTCCTGCCACTTCCAATCGTTTGAAATCGACACAGAATAACAAAGCGGCTCCGGCCGTTTGGAATTGGAATTCATTGTTGGAAAGTTCCCCAAGCTTTTGTTTCTTTTCCTCATCCGTCACCAAAATGACGCTATAAGCTTGTACAAAGTGGGAAGAAGCGGCCATCTGGGCTGTCTGAATCAAGTCGATGATTTTTTCTTTCGGTATTTCTTCTCCTGTATATTTACGAACAGAAGTATGACTGCGCAATAATTCTTTTACACTCAATCTTTACACCCCTTTTATGTACTAATTGGTTGGAATATCGCTTCATCAAGCGATGTTTCTCTTCTTAAAGGTATCATATTATACTTTTTTGCCAATGGCAAAAATTTGAATTATTCAAACCACCGTCCCCAAAATACAAAGCTGAACATTGCAAGGGAGGAAGGCGGTGGCAGGAGGGGATCACCGTGAGAGGATTGTGCCGCTTGTGGGCATATTAAGAGGGTCGGGCACAGCGCCCAAAAAGCAAAAAGGAATCCATTGATTTGCAGGGATAAAGTTGTTTCAAGGGCAAAGGATTGATGATTATAAAATAGCGGTATGTATTGTTGAAAAACGAATACCCTAAATTGAAACAGTTCTCCCGCAAAGCGAGGTCGTATAAATGAAAAAATTGCTTTTCATTGTACTGCTCTTGCTATGTTTGATAGCCGTCCCTTACAAGGGGATCGGAGCTGAAGAGATAGTCCAAGCGGATTTGGTGATTGAATATGTCCGCGTATTTACGATGGATAAAGCCAATGAAGAGGCGGAAGCGGTTGCAGTGAAAAACGGAAAATTTGTTTATGTAGGAGACCGGGAAGGGGTGCAAGCCTATAAGGGCCCTCAAACAAGAGTGATGTATATGGACAACCGATTGATGTTGCCGGGGTTTATTGACGGCCACAATGCCGCTTATTTAAAAGCGGAGAAGATGTTTTGGTTGGATTTGAGTTCCTTTTCCACCTTCGAAGAATATGAAAAAGCCATATTTTCGTACCGTGCACAGCATCCGCAATTAAAACAGCTGTGCGCAGTTGGATGGAATCAAAAAGTGACGGAAGAAGCATGGGGGAAAAGCGGAAAAACGCCAAGAGACCTTATTGACCAACTTGTGCATGATATCCCATTTGTCGCATTTTCCGCTCACCGAGACGAGCTATGGGTCAATTCCAAAACATTGGAAATATCCGGGTTAGATCATATTGAGCATGGCCTAACGGAAACTGGAGAAGCGTCCGGAATCATTCCGGGACAATTCACTGATATGGTCGTACAAGCGCTGCCGCAGCCGGACTTTTCCGTGGAACAATATAAAAAGGCGCTGATTAAATATCAAGAAGATGCAGCCAGATACGGTATTACGGCCGCATTTGTTCCCCTGGGAAACCATTCGGAAAATGTGCTGAAAGCCTTTGATGAACTGGATCGGAAAAATCTATTGACCATGACCTATGAGTTGGGAATCTACGTGGATCCCCTCAAGGATTTGGATCAGATCGAACTTTTTAAAGAGTGGAGGGAGATTTACCAAGGGAAAAATTACAGCGTCCAAACGGCAAAAATGAATTATACAGAAAATGCGGTTTGGGAGAAGGAGAAATTTCTTGATATGTTGGATTTGCTGGATCGGGAAGGTTTTCGGATTCATGTGGAAGCAGAAAAAGAGTTGCACATGATTTTTGAAGGATTTGAATATGCGCGGGTACGAAATGGAAAAAAGAATTTTAAACATGTCATTTCCCATATGCCGATCGTAACGAATGATGATTTGACAAACTTCCGGAAGTTTCGGATTATTCCATCCGTCCAGCCGGCCATCTTTCATCAATCCATAGATGCCGGCAAGGAAGACGAACTTAAAAACTGGCATCGAATGAAAAGCTACTTTGAAAAGGGATTGCCGGTCTCATCTTTCAGCAACTTTCCTGATGGTGAGTTGAACCCGCTTTATGGAATTGAGACAGGAATGACAAGACTTCACTGGAATGATGAAAAAAGTCAAAAGCCTTTGTGGCCGAAAGAAAGCGCCACATTGAAGCAGATGCTCCGAAGCTACACCATTTATGCGGCGAGGCAAATAGGCAGGGAAGCACAATTGGGAAAAATCCGGGTAGGCATGCAGGCGGACTTTATTATATTGGATAAAAATATTTTCAGGGTTCCGCCAGGTGAAATCAGCGAAGCAAAAGTCATACTTACTTATTTTAAAGGAAAAGAAACATACCGGGATGAATCGGAAATCGGCGGACAATAAAAAAGTATCTTCCGTAGCCAAGTGTGTTCAACGAATAACCCCTTTACGGAAGATACTATTTTTATACGGATGGGCCTTTCTTCTTTTTTAAGGCGGAACGAATCGTCGGTTCTGTGCCGCGCTTCATCCGTTTTATGTTTTCTAAATGCAAAATGATTGCGACCAAAAGAAGGAACAGAACAATGATAAAAGGCCAGAGGGATGGCTCATAAAGCAAAGCGCTGATTGCAAATGCAAAATAAAAGAAAAACACGCCCAGAATCAAATAATTGGTCAATAAAGAGACAACGATAAGACCGACTACGGCAAGAAGACCCATTTTCCAATTGATCGCAACGAAAATGCCGATCAGGGAAGCGGTTCCTTTTCCTCCCCGAAAATTCATATGGATAGGAAAATTATGGCCAAAAATGACCGCCGCGCCTATCAAATAAAGGAATATGGAAATTTGCTCCGCATCCAATGAAGTGAAGTGATTTAAGAAATATTTTGCCAAGATTATGGCAAGGACGCCTTTTCCGATATCAATGAGGCCTACGAGTATGCCGTATTTCCAGCCAAGGGTCAAGGTGGCATTGGAAGCCCCCGCATTTCCATGGCCCGCTTCTTTCAGATTCACCCCGGAAAGGTATTGGGCCACATTTGATCCATGGATGCAACCGATAAAATATCCCGCAATAAGTGAAATAATCAGCTCTATCAACATAATATTTGCTCCTTTTATAGAAAAAAACGCTTTAATCTATTATACTCAATAAAATAAAAAAAGATTTAAAAATTTCAAAAAAATAGTTGACAGAGTGGGTTACTATGTTTTATAGTTAATCCAACGATGGAAAATTAATCATTACTCTTATCAAGAGTGGCGGAGGGAATAGGCCCAAAGATGCCCGGCAACCGGCAAGAATTTGCAAAGGTGCTAAATCCTACAGACGTTTGTCTGAAAGATAAGAGGAGGAAATGTACGTGTACAAAGCCCTCTTCTTATATGAAGAGGGTTTTTGTTTTATCTTCCATGCCTTCTCGAAACCTTCCATCAAATTTATTGTTTAGGAGGAAATATCATGTCCGAATTCAAACCAGAAACGCTATTACTTCACGGTGGTCAACAACCTGATCCAGTAACAGGTGCAATTGCCGTTCCGATTTATCGCACGACGGCTTATGCCTTCAAAAACACAGAACATGCACGAAAATTATTTGCCCTTGAAGAAGTCGGAAACATTTATTCCCGCATCATGAACCCGACAGTCGATGTGTTTGAAAAGCGTGTTGCCTTGCTAGAAGGTGGCTCTGCAGCTGTTGCTCTATCTTCCGGTCAGGCGGCAGTTGCCTTCTCCATTTTAAATATCGCCAATGCGGGAGATGAAATTGTCTCTGCTGGATCATTGTATGGCGGAACATATAACTTATTTGCTAACACATTACCTCGTTGGGGCATTACAACAACATTTGTAGATGAAAGAGATCCGGAAAACTTCCGCAAAGCAATTACGGACAAAACAAAAGCAATCTATGCAGAAGTAGTAGGAAATCCTAGCTTAAATATTTTAGATATTGAAGCAGTAGCAGCAATTGCCCATGAACATGGCATTCCATTAATCATCGACAATACGTTCCCATCACCATATGGATGCAATCCAATTGATTTTGGAGCAGATGTTGTTATCCATTCAGCAACAAAATGGATTGGCGGCCACGGTACAACAATCGGTGGCGTTGTGGTAGATGCAGGAAAATTCGACTGGACACAAGGTCGATTCCCTGGTTTCACAGAGCCTGACCACACTTATCACGGCATCCGTTACGGCATCGATACAGCAGGCGCAGCTTTTGCAACAAAATTGCGCGTTCAATTATTGCGCGACTTAGGCCCAACTTTAGGTCCGGATGCGGCTTTCAGTTTCCTTCAAGGATTGGAAACTCTTCACCTCCGCTATCCAAGACATAGTGAAAATGCGGAAAAAGTAGTGGCGTTTTTGAAAAACCACCCATACGTGGAATACGTGAATTATCCAGGAGATGAATCATTCGAATCTCACCATTTAGCGAAAAAATACTTGAAAAACGGTTATGGTTCTATGGTGACATTCGGCATTAAAGGTGGCCGTGAAGCAGGCAGTGTCGTTATTGACAACGTGAAATTGTTCTCTCATGTTGCAAACGTTGGAGATGCAAGATCATTGATTATTCATCCGGCTTCAACAACTCACCAACAATTATCTCCTGAAGAATTGAAAATTGCCGGTGTTGGAGAAGAGCTCATCCGCCTATCCATCGGCTTGGAAAACGCAGATGATATTATTGCGGATTTAGATCAGGCTTTAGCCAAAGCAGCAGCTGAATTTGGTGTAAAGAACGCTTAAGTTGATCATTTATAAAAGCCCCTCTATTTGCATATAAAAGAAAGAACGGTCATTTGATACCGGAAAATCCCAATTCGGCTCTCATTTGAGCTGAAGAACCCAGTGTCAGCGGATCAAAGCATGTAAATCCGGCACTGGCTATATGGATTCAAAGCTGCTCATTCGCAGCAGTTGCAAAATCCAAAAACAAATGCTGCCCATCCGTAGCAAAATAAAACGCTGCCCATTTGCAGCGGGTAAAAATCCAAAGCTCGTTACTAAAAAATGCTTACTCAGCGGTTTGAAGCAATAAATATGGTCGATTCCTATAAAAGCTGCCCATTCGCAGCCATGAAGACGCCCCTTTACAGAAAAAGTTCGCCAAACATCAAGTTGTTACTTTTGATGTGAATTGTATTCCCATTCGAATGCAATTCACATCCTAATTAAAATTGCTGACCCGTCATTTAGCAGGTATAGTTGTTCGTTATAACCCCTATCCCCTTTTGTTGAAATAAAACCTAGTAAATTAATTAGGATACTTGAAATTTTAAATTGGATCGTATATATTAGTTATAAGAGAATGATTAGATTCCATCGTATCTGATCCCCCCTAAAATAAAAACGGAAAGCCTTTAATGGCTTTCCCCCTTAACTTATAAAGGAGCTGGTCCGATGAGTAAGGTTTATAGCGCCCAAAATTTTGCGGCTTATATCATATATGAATTAAATGAAACGAATACCTTTGTGAATGCAAAAGCGTTGCAGCATTTGCTTGAAATCGTCGATAGACGCTGGGAAAGTGTTTTTGGGTACAGACCATATAAAGAACAGACATATTCCTTGCTAACCCATGATTATGTCGTCAAAGAAGTATATGATGAATACAAAGAATTTGGTGAGCAACATATTTCAGAGCCGGCAAAAGAATGGTATTTAAAATATGGAGATTTCCAATTGATTCGAAGACCTTACGGAGTTCCAGACTTTACAGCGGAAGAAGAAGAGCTGATGAGAAAAATTTTGGTCCAATACCGAAATGTTTTGTTGGCAAATGCATCGTGAACAGGTGAATGACAGGTCAGTACAATGTTTGTACTGGCTTTTTTTATTTTAAAAGTGAGCAAGTTTGCTATATTATAATAGTTGTATGCCCTTTCGTAGAAAACAAATGTCCATCTTGGGTAGAATTCCCTTGAGTTCCTTTCAAATATACGTTAAAATTTCTGTATGTTTCAAAAAATATTGAATTTTATTATTTTTTATATCTGCAAATAAAGAGTGTTTGTATAGTATAGAATTTCAGCACTCGTTGTTCAACAATGAAATTTCAATTCGAAAGAAAAGATGGAGGCGAAAAGGAAAATGGCAACAATCAAGGCGGCCATCTTAGGATTTGGCACAGTTGGCCAAGGCATTTATCATATATTGAACGAAAAACGGGAAGATTTGCGCAAAAAACTGGGTGTCGAGTTAGAGGTTGCAAAAATATTGGTTCGGGACACAACAAAAGAGAGAGTTCCAGGAACACGGCATTTGTTGACAGATAACATTGATGACTGCTTAAACGTTAAAGGTTTGCAAGTGGTATTCGAAGCGATTGTAGGCGAGGAGCCTGCATACACATATTTAAAGAAAGCGGTAATGAAAAAGTGCCACGTCATTACGGCAAATAAGGTGATGTTTGCAAAATACGGGCTTGAACTGCAAGAACTTGCAAAGCAAAACGGTGTATTTGTAGGCTATGAAGCGACGGTTGCAGGCGGGGTGCCTGTCATCAAGACAATGAAAAACATTTTGCTCGTCAACGATGTGACAAGAATTCAGGGAATTTTAAACGGCACTTCCAATTACATTTTGACAAAAATGCGCGCTGAAGGCTGGTCTTTTGATGAAGCGTTGAAAGAAGCGCAAGCCCTTGGATATGCAGAAGCGGATCCGTATATGGATATTTCCGGCCAAGATGCATTTAAAAAGCTTATGGTTTTATCGGCATTGGCCTTTGGTGAGCAGCCAAACTGGGCGGATGTAAAAGTTGTTGGAATCGACGGCATTACGCCGGAACAAGTGAAAGAAGCAAAAGAAAAAGGTCTCAGGTATCGTCACGTGGCAGAGGTGGAAAAGTTGCCTGATGGCACAATTTTTGCTCAAGTGGGGCCAATGCTTGTAAGCAAGGAGCATCCTCTATATCCGATTGATGATGTATTCAATGCGGTAACAATGGAAACAAACTACATTGGCACATTAACGCTTATTGGACCGGGTGCGGGGATGTATCCGACTGCCAGCGTGATGGTGGAAGATTATGCGGAAATTATCGGCAAACGTGCCGGTTTTGTAGTGACAATTTAAAAAGGGTGCTTCTTGGATGCTTCTCGGGGAGCTTTTTTCAAGAAGCATTTTTTCTTGATGTGCAACAAAAAGAGGCTGGGACAAAACCCCCTCTAAAATGGAAACAGCCCATGAAATTTTGGAATGAAATTTCATGGGCTGTTTTTCATTTTTTCAATAAAAAATAAGGACCTCTTCTGTTAAAATTAAGTTA
>NZ_JBHSNQ010000194.1:0-58644 GCF_042655065.1 Ureibacillus suwonensis | reverse complement strand
GGGTTGGAAAGTCTTGAAGCTCGTTATGAAAACTTGCGTCAATTATCTTAATTGAACCGCCGTATACGGAACCGTACGTACGGTGGTGTGAGAGGACGGGAGTTAATCGCTCCCTCCTACTCGATTCATTTTTTCCAAAGCGATGAGAAATGGAGGATCGTTTTTTTGATTAATAAATTCATAGCGGAGTACGTGAACATATTTTTGCGGCAGATGGCTCACATACTCGATGACCGCATCCTTTTCTTCTTTTCCGCCTTCATGTCCGTGATAAATCACCAAAACGATGATGCCGCCGATTTTTAATTTCGAAAGCAGCTGCTGAATGGCGGAGATGGTTGTTTCCCCTTTGGTGATGATGTCATGATTTCCTCCTGGCAAATAGCCCAAATTGAAAATGGCTCCGGCCACTTCTCCATGCACATATTTGGAAAGATGTTCATGTCCATCTAAAATGACGTGAGCCCTTTTTTCCAGTCCATGCTCTTTTAAACGCCCGATGGTTGCATCCACGGCTTGCTGCTGGATATCAAAGGCATAAACGGCACCGGAATCCCCCACCAGTTGTGCAAGAAACAGCGTGTCATGGCCATTTCCCGCAGTGGCATCAACGGCGGTATCCCCTTCAGTGATCACCGAGGAAAGCAATGTTTTTGCGTAAGGCAATACCCGCTCCAGCATTATCCGTTCACTTCCGCTTGATAATATTTTCCTTGCCAGGAATTTCTCCGCTCCAATTCCGCATCGATGCCGTTCAACACTTCCCATTTATTGACGCTCCACATCGGACCAATCATCAATTCGATCGGACCATCGCCGGTAATGCGGTGGACCACCATATTTGGAGGAAGAATTTCCAATTGATCTGCCACAAGTTTGATATATTCATCCCGTTCAAGGAAACGCAACATGCCCTTTTCGTACTGTTTGACCATCGGCGTGCCTTTTAACAGATGCAATAGATGGATTTTGATGCCCTGCACATCCAATTTTGCCACTTCCCGTGCGGTTTCCATCATCATATCGTAATCCTCGAGCGGCAGGCCGTTGATAATGTGGGTACAAACGCGAATGTTATGTTTGCGGAGTTTTTCCACCCCTTCAACATATGTTTGATAATCATGGGCGCGGTTGATTAAGTTGGCCGTTCTTTCGTGGACCGTCTGCAAGCCAAGCTCTACCCATAAAAAAGTTCTTTCATTCAGTTCTGCCAAATATTCCACAACATCATCCGGCAGGCAATCGGGGCGGGTGGCGATGCTCAAACCGATGACCCCTTCGCAATTCAGGGCCGCTTCAAATTTTTCTTTGATGACCGGAAGCGGAGCGTGGGTATTAGTGAAAGCCTGGAAATAGGCCATTGTTTTACCGTCTTTCCATTTATTTTGCATTTTCGCTTTAATTTTTTCGAATTGAACAGGAATCGGATCCACCCGGTCGCCGGCGAAATCCCCGCTGCCGGCCGCGCTGCAGAAAGTGCAGCCGCCAAAGGCGACGGTGCCGTCCCGATTCGGACAGTCGAAACCTGCATCCAACGCAACTTTATATACTTTTTGTCCGAACACGTCCCGCAAATAGCGATTCCATGTATAATAACGTTTCCCGTCGGAAGGGAATGGAAATTGTTGTTCTGTCAATGGTTTCACTCCTTACTGGTATTCACCGAAAGCTATAGTTGCTCAAACCGTAAAATTGCGTGGAATACCATAACACATTATAACACTGAAAAATCTGTGATGTAATCTGATTAGTCATACCGTGTACTTTATAATAATTTTCACAATATTGGATATAATAGGAAGTAAAAATGGCAAAAGGAGTATTCCAATTGATCTTACAAATTATTGGAGGCAAAAATTTTATTGGATTCATCCTTTTCTTTGTGCTCTATATTTTCAGCATGATTTTTGGCTTTTTTAAACATTCTTTGTTTTTTGCATTCAGCGTCATCGGATTGATAGGGGCAGTCATTTTCATTGTCCGGATCGTTTCCAATTTGCTGAAGGAAATCAGGAGGAGAAATACAGAATGATGTGTGGACTTAGAAAATGATGGTGGGGAGACTGGCGGTAAAGAAAAATTTAGTCTAAAATGTTTATTGGTCCGGCATTGTCATACTACAATAGGACTTGTATATTTTTAATATTTCCATTAAAATGTATACATTGAAAATATGTCCGACTAGGAGAAGGAATAGTAGATTCTGAAGCTTTGCAGAGAGCTAGCGGCCGGTGGAAGCTAGTAAGCGGACGGATCGAACTCGCCTTTGAGTCTGTTTTAGCGAAGCAAGTAGTTAAAACCGTTCACCGCGTTAAGGTTATGAGCTGAGTGCATGTGTCACTAATTTGGGTGGTACCGCGGGAGTGAAAACTCTCGTCCCTTCTCTTCGGGTTGGGGCGAGTTTTTTTATTTTTCAAATATTCCGTTAATTCTGGCACTTTTTAGGATAATCTGGTAATACAAAATTCATTTTTATCAAAAAAAGACAGCAATACATTAAATCAAGGAGGATATACCCATGACTTACAATCATCGAGAGATTGAGAAAAAATGGCAGGAATATTGGGCGAAAAATAAAACGTTTAAAACATTAAACGATGATTCAAAACCGAAATTTTATGCATTGGATATGTTCCCTTATCCGTCAGGAGCAGGTCTTCATGTGGGACACCCGGAAGGTTATACGGCAACGGATATATTATCCCGCTTTAAACGCATGCAAGGCTACGATGTGCTTCATCCAATGGGATGGGATGCATTCGGTCTTCCAGCCGAACAATATGCGTTGGATACAGGAAACGACCCTGCAGAATTCACGGCAAAAAATATTGCGACATTTAAAAGACAAATTCAGGAACTTGGTTTTTCATATGACTGGGATCGGGAAATCAATACAACGGATCCGGAATATTACAAATGGACTCAATGGATTTTCATCCAATTATATAAACATGGTTTAGCGTATATTGACGAAGTGCCTGTGAACTGGTGTCCGGCCCTCGGTACCGTGCTTGCCAACGAAGAAGTGATCGACGGTAAATCCGAACGCGGCGGTCATCCTGTCATCCGCAAACCGATGAAACAATGGATGTTGAGAATAACGGCCTATGCAGACCGTTTATTGGAAGATTTGGATGAACTCGATTGGCCTGAAAGCATCAAAGAAATGCAACGAAATTGGATTGGCCGTTCGGAAGGTGCCGAAGTTACATTTACAGTGCAAGGGACGGACAAAACATTCCGCGTGTTCACAACCCGTCCGGATACCCTTTTCGGAGCAACTTACTGCGTTCTTGCACCGGAGCATGAATTGGTAAATGAAATCACAACTCCTGAACAAAAGGAACAAGTGGAAGCTTATCTTGCGCAAGTTCAAACAAAATCCGATTTGGAACGTACAGACTTGGCGAAAGAAAAAACAGGTGTATTCACTGGTGCGTATGCAATCAATCCTGTAAATGGAAAAGCCATTCCGATTTGGATTGCCGACTATGTGCTCGCTTCATACGGAACTGGTGCCATCATGGCGGTTCCTGCTCATGACCAACGCGACTATGAATTTGCGAAAAAATTCAATTTGCCGATCATTCCTGTTTTGGAAGGCGGAAATATTGAACAGGAAGCATTTACAGGAGATGGGCCACACATCAATTCCGATTTCTTGAACGGTTTAGGAAAAGAAGAGGCGATTAAGAAAGCCATTGAATGGTTGGAAGAAAAAGGCGTAGGTGAGAAAAAAGTTTCTTACCGTCTTCGAGACTGGTTATTCAGCCGCCAACGTTATTGGGGTGAACCAATTCCAGTCATCCACTGGGAAGATGGTACGATGACAACGGTACCAGAGGAAGAATTGCCGCTAAGATTGCCGAAAGCAAAAGATATCCGTCCGAGCGGAACTGGGGAATCCCCTCTTGCCAACATCGAAGAGTGGGTGAATGTGGTCGATCCGAAAACAGGAAAACGCGGCCGCCGGGAAACCAACACAATGCCTCAGTGGGCAGGCTCCAGCTGGTATTTCTTAAGATATATCGATCCGCACAACAAAGAAAAACTTGCGGACGAAGAATTGCTGAAACGCTGGTTGCCGGTGGATATTTACATTGGCGGGGCGGAACATGCCGTTCTTCACTTGTTATATGCCCGCTTCTGGCATAAATTCTTATATGACCTTGGGGTGGTGCCAACAAAAGAACCATTCCAAAAATTGTTCAACCAAGGCATGATTTTAGGTGAAAACAACGAAAAAATGTCCAAATCAAGAGGCAATGTGGTAAATCCGGACGATATTGTACGAAGCCATGGTGCGGATACATTGCGTTTATATGAAATGTTCATGGGACCTCTTGATGCTTCGGTTGCGTGGTCAACGAAAGGCCTTGATGGGGCGAGACGCTTCTTGGAGCGCGTATGGAGACTATTTGTTGCGGAGGATGGAAAACTTTCTAATAAAATCCAGGAATCCGATGATAAAACATTGGAAAAAGTATACCATCAAACGGTGAAAAAAGTGACGGAAGACTTCGATCACTTGCACTTCAATACAGCCATTTCCCAATTGATGGTGTTCATCAATGAATGTTACAAAGTCGAAGTGGTTCCAAAAGAATATGCGGAAGGCTTTGTAAAAATGCTTTATCCAATCACACCGCATTTCGGTGAAGAGCTTTGGTCAATTTTAGGTCATAATGAGACCATTACATATGAACCTTGGCCAACATACGATGAAGCGAAACTGGTTGATGATGAAGTGGAAGTCGTTGTTCAAGTCAACGGTAAAGTGCGTTCAAAAGTAACAGTGCCAAAAGATGCTGCAAAAGAACAATTGGAGCAAGTGGCAAAAGAAGATGAAAGAGTAAAAGAGCATATTGATGGGAAAGAAATTGTAAAAGTGATTGTGATTCCAGGAAAACTTGTGAATATTGTTGTCAAATAATTGAACATGACTCGAAAGGTGCCATACTTTTCGAGTCATGTTTTATTTTTCATGAATTCTTACTAAATTATCAGTTTTATGAAAAATTCTATTGACTTATGACAATTTCAAACTTATTATTTATATCAAATTACTAAGAATTTGAAGTGCTGACTAGACAAACTAGAGGCCGTAATATTCCAGATGAAACATTCGTTGAATGTAGAGGAATATTGCGGCCTTTTCTGCTGCAAAGGGGTTGTGCACTGAGAAAACGGCATGGTGTGGCTCCGGTAACAATTCAGAATTAACGAATGTAATCAAATTTTATTAATTTTCTTTTTTTTACAAAAAGGTATTGAAAAAACAGGGAATCTTTTCGTAATATATAAAAAACACAAATACTAAGTTTACCAATAAGAATTCAATGTTTTAGTTTATATTGGCTGAAAGATTAATATAAAACGCGAGGGAATAAAATGGGAAAAGTATATATCGTAGGGGCTGGTCCTGGAAGCGTGGATTTGATTACGGTCAAAGGACTGAAATGTATTCAACAGGCGGATGTCATTTTATATGATCGCCTCGTATCAAAAGAGTTGCTCTCTTATGCAAAACCAAGTGCTGAACTTATTTTTGTAGGAAAATTACCAAAATTGCATCATGTGATCCAAGAAAGAATTAACAAATTACTGGTGCAGCATGCAAGAAAAGGAAAAATTGTAACAAGATTAAAAGGCGGCGATCCTTTCGTCTTTGGCCGTGGGGCGGAAGAAGCGGAAGTATTGAGGGATGCAGGCATTCCTTTTGAAATTGTGCCGGGCATCACTTCCGGAATTGCTGCACCCGCCTATGCAGGGATTCCCGTCACCCATCGGGAACTGGGCTCCAGTTTCGCCATCATCACCGGTCATTTGAAAGAGGGGAAAGACGAAGGGATCAATTGGAAGGGGTTGGCGGAATCCGTAGATACGTTGGCGATTTATATGGGAGTTGGGAATTTGCCATATATTACGGAACAATTAATGAAATATAAGCGAAATCCGACCACTCCTATCGCTTTAATCGAATGGGGCACTACCAACCATCAAAGAGTGGTGACCGGTACTTTAGAGACGATTGTAGAGATAGCTGAAAAAGAAAAAATCCAAAATCCCGCAATGATCATTGTGGGGGAAGTGGTAAAAATGCGTGAAAAAATTGCATGGTTTGAACAATATCAGCAGGCTTTGCGGGAGACGGTGTAATCAAACGGAGGGATGAAATTGCAGGCATTGTTGTATGTGGCTCATGGCAGCCGGGTAAAAGAAGGAAACTGGGAGGCGATCCGGTTCATTGAATCCGTGAAGCCCCATTTCAATGTGGAAATCCAGGAACATTGTTTTTTGGAACTGGCTGAACCATCCATTCTGCAAGGGGTTGAGCTTTGTGTTTCAAAAGGTGCCACAAGCATTGCAGTCATCCCAATTTTATTGCTTTCGGCAAATCATATTAAAGTCGATATCCCGCAGGAAATTGAAAAAGCCAAAGCATTATTCCCTAATGTTACATTCTCAATCGGAGAACCGCTTGGAGTTCATGAAAAGCTGATTCACAGTCTGCACAATCGGGTGTTGGAACAAGGACCAATGATTCCAAATGAAACCGACATTTTATTGATTGGACGAGGAAGCAGCGATCCAAGCGTACAAAGGGATTTAGGGCGCATTGCCAAGCTCCTTCAACGAACATACGATTACGCCAAAGTTGATACTTGCTTTCTGTATGGCAACGGCACATCCTTCGATGAAAAAATACTGACATTAAGTGAAAGCGAAAATCGGGTGTATATCATCCCGTATTTGCTGTTTACCGGGTTGTTGAAATTAAGTATCCAGAAAAAGGTTGCACAACAAGGGTTTTCTGAGCAAGTTGTGTTATGCGGCTGTTTAGGGTATGACGAAAACGTACGCCAAGTATTGATTGAGAGAATTGAAGAATCGTTATATTCATTTGTGGGGAGTGATTGAAATGGATAAAAAACAGCAAAATTTTGAAAAAGCGGTGGAAAGCTTGAAAAAAATGCTTAGCACAATGAGTTATGGCTCCATCACTTTAGTTGTGCAGGACAATTTTATTATTCAAATCGAAAAAAACGAAAAGATCCGATTAAAGTAAAGAAAATCATTTATTCGCAGAGGTGTGTAGTGTGTTAGAAGTCATCAATAGTCCTTTTAATGAAAAACAAGTGAAGCAGTTGAATGAATTATTGCCAACATTGACACCACAGCAAAAAATTTGGCTTACTGGATATTTAACTGCAACAACGGGCATTGCCGTTATCGATGCTCCTGTGGAAAAAATAGCATCACCATCCGTTGTACAGTCACCGTCACCGGCAAAAAAACATGTAACGATTCTTTATGCCAGTCAAACAGGGAATGCACAAAAACTCGCTGAAAAATATGGCAACCAGCTGCAGCAATTGGGCCTTGATGTCACGGTTTCTTCAATGAGCGATTTTAAAACAAACGCATTGAAAAAAGTTCAATATTTGCTCATTGTGGCAAGTACCCATGGCGAAGGGGAGCCGCCTGATAATGCGATTTCCTTCCACAACTTTTTGCACGGAAAGCGGGCTCCAAAACTGGATCATGTGACTTTTGCCGTTCTCTCTTTGGGAGACTCCAGCTATGAATATTTCTGCCAAACGGGAAAAGATTTCGATTTGCAGCTTGAAAAATTGGGGGCAAAGCGACTGGTGGAACGGGTGGACTGTGATCTTGACTATGCGGAACCGGCAGAAAAATGGTTTGAGGCTGTAAAAGATAAATTGCTGGGAGAAGCTGCCGCAGCTCCCGCCAATATTCAGGAAGCGGCCGCGACAACATTGCAGGAAGTGAAGGAGTATTCACGCAAAAACCCTTTCCATGCGGAAATCATTGAAAAAATCAACTTGAACGGGCGAGGTTCCAACAAGGAAACAATCCATTTGGAACTTTCGCTGGAGGATTCAGGAATAGTCTTTGAACCCGGGGATTGTCTGGCCATTATACCGTTCAACAATAAACATCTCGTTGATTCGTTAATTGCCTCATTAGGATTTGATCCAAGGGAGCAAGTTGTCGTAGATGAATCAACTCTTTCTTTGGAAGAAGCGTTATTGAATACATTGGAAATCACGCTGTTGACCAAACCGTTGATGAGAAAGCTTGCGGAATTTACAGAGAATGAAAAATTCCATGCTCTACTTGAAGACCCGGAAGCTTTAAAACAATACATTGAAGGCCGCGATCTGCTGGACGTTGCAACCCAATTCGGTCCATTCCAATGGGATGCCCAAACGTTCGTCAATTGCCTAAGAAAAATGCCCGCCCGCCAATACTCCATATCAAGCAGCTTATCGGCATATCCTGATGAAGCCCATGTGACAATCGGCGTTGTCCGTTATGAAGTGGACGGAAGGGAAAGACATGGGGTTTGCTCAACATATATCGCCGATCAGTTGGATGTGGGCGATCAAGTACAAGTGTATGTACAAAAAAATCCGAACTTCAAACTTCCGGACGATGAAACACCAATCATTATGATTGGACCAGGTACCGGTGTCGCTCCTTTCCGTGCTTTCGTTCAGGAGCGGGAAGAGCGGGGCGCTTCGGGCGAAAATTGGCTGTTCTTCGGGGATCAACATTTCATGACCGATTTCCTCTATCAAAAAGAATGGCTCGGTTGGTTGAAATCCGGAGTGCTTACGAAACTGGACGTCGCTTTTTCCCGGGATCAAGAGGAAAAAGTGTATGTGCAACATAAAATGCTGAAAAAAGCGAAAGAATTTTATGAATGGTTGGAAAAAGGCGCCGCCGTTTATGTCTGCGGAGACAAAGAAATGGCGAAAGATGTGCAGGAAGCCATCGTGCAAATCATCCAGGAACAAGGCAACAAATCCGAAGAAGAAGCACGGGAATATTTAGAAGAATTACGGAAACAAAAACGTTATCAGCGGGATGTTTACTAAGGAGGAAACATACGTGACGAAAAAAATTGTGTTACCACCGCAAGAGGGAAAACCAAGTGATGTGGAGGAAGTAAAGAAAGCGAGCAACTATTTGCGCGGAACATTGGCGGAATCCTTTCAAGATGAACTATCAGCCGCCATTCCTGATTGGGACAATAAATTATTAAAATTCCACGGAAGCTACATGCAAGACGATCGTGATGAGAGAGTGGAGAGGGAAAGAAAAAAATTGGAACCCGCCTATCAATTTATGGTGCGTCTACGTTTACCGGCCGGTGTCGCGAAACCTGCCCAATGGATCAAATTGGATGAATTGGCGGATCGATACGGCAACGGTTCATTAAGAATCACGACCCGTCAAACGATCCAATTCCACGGCATTTTAAAATGGAATATGAAAAAATATATGAAAGAATTAAACAGCGTTTTGATCGATACGATTGCCGCGTGCGGCGACGTGAACCGCAATGTGATGTGCAACGCCAATCCATATCAATCAAAATTGCATAAAGAAGTATCGGATTATGCAACGAAAATCAGTCAGCATCTCCTTCCAAGAACCAACGCTTATTATGAAATCTGGCTGGATCACGAGAAGGTTGTGGATACACAGGAAGAGCAGGAACCAATCTATGGTGCCCTTTACTTGCCGCGCAAATTCAAAATCGGCATTGCCGTACCGCCTGCCAATGATGTGGATGTATTCTCACAAGATATCGGTCTGATCGCCATCATCGAAAACGATGAATTGGTCGGCTTCAACGTGGCAATCGGCGGCGGAATGGGGATGACCCACGGCGATACGAGAACATATCCACAATTGGCGAGATTGGTAGGATTTGTGCCAAAAGATAAAATTGTGGACGTCTGCGAAAAAATTATGACCGTACAGCGTGACTATGGCAATCGTTCAGACCGCAAACAAGCCCGCTTCAAATATACAATCGACCGCCTTGGTTTGGAAAATGTGAAAAAAGAAATCGAAAAGCGGTTAGGTTATGAATTTGAAGAAGTGCGCGACTTCCATTTTGAACATACCGGCGACCGTTACGGCTGGGTGAAAGGGGATGACGGAAAATATCACTTCACCCTATTTATCCAGAACGGCCGGATCCGGGATTTCGAAGGTTACCCATTAAAAACCGCCCTTCGTGAAATCGCGCAAATCCATAAGGGCGAGTTCCGCTTTACCGGAAACCAAAATTTGATCATTGCCAATGTAAGTCCAAGAGCGAAGAAAAGCATTCAACAAATCATTGATAAATATCAATTGACGGAAAGCGAAAACTATTCGGCTCTCCGCCGGAATTCCATCGCTTGTGTCGCTCTGCCGACTTGCGGATTGGCCATGGCGGAGTCTGAGCGTTACTTGCCAACCCTCATCCAAAAAATCGAGCCGATGTTGAAGGAATTTGGCTTATATGATCAAGACATCGTCATCCGCATGTCAGGATGTCCGAATGGATGTTCAAGAGCGGCCATGGCGGAAATTGGATTCATTGGAAAAGGGCCAGGAAAATACAACTTGCATTTGGGAGGAAGTTTCGAAGGCACACGGCTCAGCAAAATGTATAAAGAAAACATCGGAGAAGAAGAAATATTAGCGACTTTAAGACCGATTTTTGCACATTATGCAAAAGAGCGGCTTGAAGGGGAACATTTCGGGGATTTCGTCATCCGTGCGGGCTATATTGAGGCTGTGACGGATGGAAGAGACTTCCACAAACAAAAATCAAACGTATAATCAACTTAATATCGCTTCTGCCATGTCATGAAAGGGATTCGATTTTCCTGCTTTTTGCGTCAATTCATGTATTCGCCATGTTGTTTATAAATAAAAACCCCTTGGAAATTGACATGGCGGAAGCTTTTTTAATGACTGCTTTCCTTTCCCGCATTCATTCCTGCAATACGGCCGGTCACAAGGGCGCTTGTGATGTTGAATCCCCCGGTGTAGCCGTGGATATCCAATATTTCACCGCAAAAATATAATCCTTTCTTTTTCTTGGAAGCCATTGTTTTAGGATCGATCTCCTTGATCGACACCCCGCCGCCAGTGACAAAGGCTTTTTCCAACGGCAGCGTCCCATGTACATCCATCGTAAAGGCAATCAATTCATGGGCCAGTTTTCGTAAATGTTCCTGGGAGACTTCCGCGCAAGGTTTGGATGGGTCTATTCCGCATCTCCCAAGTAAAAATAATAACCATCTTTCGGGCGCCAAAAGCTTGAATAAATTTTTCACCGATTTTTTCGGTTCTTTTTTTACGAGCTGGTTCAAATATTGGAAGCAGGTTTCTTCGTTGAATTCCGTCAATGTTTGGATACGGATTTGGACAGGCGCACCGCCATTTTTTTTCATTTCTTTTACGGCAAATTGGCTGCAACGCAATATGGCGGGCCCGCTTAGACCAAAATGGGTAAAGAGCATGTCCATTTGATGGGTTACAACCGGTTTTCCTTTTTTATTCAATACGGAAACCGCCACATCCCTTAATGCCAACCCTTGCAACTGTCGGGATTGAATAAACGGTTCTTTCGAGGTAATGGGAACTTCCGTTGGATACAGTTCCGTCACTGTATGGCCAGCCCGTTCAGCCCAAGCATAACCGTCCCCGGTGGATCCCGTTTGTGGCACCGCTTTTCCTCCAACCGCTAAAATAACCGTTTTACTGCGGATTTCAGAACCATCCTGAAGACGAACCCCCAACACTTTCTCATCATCCATCAACAATTTGCTCACCGCTGTTTGCAACCGGATTTCCACATTCAAACGTTTCAATTCTTTCGTCAAGGCATCCACCACATCCTGGGCGCGATTGGAAACCGGAAACATGCGTCCATGGTCTTCTTCCTTCAGAGGCACACCCAAACGTTCAAAAAACAGGATGATGTCTTCATTGTTGAAAATGGAAAAGGCGCTATAAAGGAATCGGCCATTGCCTGGTATATGTTTGATGATTTCATCCACCGGCAAACGGTTTGTCACATTGCAGCGGCCGCCTCCGGATATGGCAAGTTTTCTTCCGAGTTTGTTGCCTTTTTCGATCAACAATACGTTCTTCTTTTGTTCTCCCGCCGCAATGGCCGCCATGAGTCCGGACGGCCCTCCGCCGATCACTATGCAATCGTACATAATTGATTCTCTCTTTCGTCTAGTTTTATTCTGACCATATTATACACAGAAGAAGGGGGAAAGAAAAAATTCTTTCATTCAGGCAAAGGGATGCTTAAAAATTGAGAATCTAGAAAAACTGATTTCATAGGAAAATTGTATAGTTCTGTCCAGTTTAGTACAATTGAGAAGATTCATTGAATCTTGAAATGAATCGTTTTATAATCATAATTCGGTATGATTACGGAAAAATTTCTGATAAAATATTCTTGTTATGCAGAAAGTAGAGGCGAAAAAATATGTGTGGATTTATTGGATATATACATGGAACAGAAGAAATAGATCATCACGAAACAATTGAACGCATGATGGATACAATTATCCATAGGGGTCCGGACAGCGGCGGCAAGCACGTGGATGAGAAAGTGTCCCTTGGATTTCGCCGGTTAAGCATCATCGATTTGTCCGATGCGGCGAACCAACCTCTTTATAGCGAAGATGGAAGCATCGTGTTGGTTTTTAACGGGGAAATCTACAATTTCCAAGAGTTGCGGGAAACATTGATTGAAAAAGGATATAATTTTAAAACAAGATCCGACAGTGAAGTGCTCATTTATAGCTACATGGAATACGGAGAAGAATTTGTCAAACAATTGCGCGGCATGTTCGCTTTTTGCATTTGGGACAAGAACCGCAATCAAATGATGCTTGCCCGGGACGGTTTTGGAATCAAACCTTTATATTACACAAACCATACAAAAGACAATACATTCATTTTCGGATCCGAAATCAAATCTTTTTTACCTCACCCGGCTTTTATTAAAGAAATGAACAAAGATGCGTTGCGTCCGTATTTGACATTCCAATATTCCGCAATGGACGAAACGTTTTTTAAAGGCGTTTATAAATTGCGTCCGGCCCATTACATGATTATCCGGGACGGCAAAATTTCCAAAATGGAAAAGTATTGGGATAAAAAATATCATGCGAAAGACAACACCCTTGAATACTATGTGGAAGAAATCCGCAAAACGGTGAAAGAGTCCGTTGAAGCCCACAAAATCAGCGATGTAAAAGTCGGTTCTTTCTTATCGGGAGGAATTGACTCAAGCTATGTTACAGCCCTTTTGCGTCCAAACAACTCCTTCTCTGTCGGATTTAAAAACTATGAAAAAATGTTCAATGAAACGGATCATGCAAAAGAATTGTCCGACATTTTGAATATCGAAAATAAACGGACTTACGTAAGCGCCGATGAAGTGTTCGAAAAACTGCCTACGATTCAATGGCATATGGATGAACCCCAATCCAATCCATCATCCGTACCGCTTTATTTCTTATGCGAATTGGCGAGCAAAGATGTAACCGTTGTATTATCCGGTGAAGGGGCCGACGAAATTTTCGGCGGATATGAGTGGTATCAGCCTTCCAAACGGATGGAAGCCTATGAAAAAATTCCGTTCGGATTAAGAAAACTCATCGCAAGCATCGCAAAGAAACTGCCGAAAAATAAATATACAAACTTCCTTGTCAAAGGTGGACAAACGATCGAAGAACGCTTTATCGGCGAAGCGGTCGTATGGGATGAAGAAGATGCATTGAATGTATTGAAACCGGCTTACCGCAGCGGCCCAAGTGTGCATTCCATCACAAAACCGATTTATTCGGAAGTCCCTTATGAAGATGACGTGACAAAAATGCAATATTTGGATTTAAACCTATGGTTGCCAGGGGATATTCTATTAAAAGCGGACAAAATGAGCATGGCCCATTCCCTTGAATTGCGCGTGCCGTTTTTGGATAAAAAGGTGATGGAACTTGCCAAAAACATTCCGACACAATATCGCGTCAACGAAAAAGATACAAAATACGCATTGAGACTGGCTGCCCTTAAAGAGTTGCCTGAAGAATGGGCAAAACGGAAAAAACTTGGATTCCCTGTACCGATTCGCCATTGGCTTCGGGAAGAAAAGTATTATAATTTAGTAAAAGAAGCGTTCCAATCCGATTATGCGAAGGAATTTTTCAATACGGACCAATTGGTGAAGTATTTGGATGACCATTATCATCAACGGGCAAACTATGCAAGATACATCTGGACTGTATATGTGTTCCTTGTATGGTATAAACGTTTCTTCGTTGATATGAAATAATTCAAAAAAAGTGCCGGTTTTCAATGTTGTTGAAAACCGGTGCGATTCCACGGAAAAACCCGCAATGATTTTAAAAGGACTATCTCTGCATTTGGAGGTAGTGCTTATTTTTGTTGCACAAAATTTTAGAACCTATTTGTCCATCGAACCGTTCTTAAATGAAAAAATGCATATTCCAAAAAACTTAATAGAATGGATGAATTGAATGTCCTCTTTAATGAAAGGTACAGCGATTTTAACAATTGGAATGTTTTTATCCAAAGTCCTTGGATTAATCTATGTCTTTCCATTTTATGCGATCGTTGGAAGTGATAACGTCATTCTTTACCAATATGCATATATTCCTTATACCATCATGCTGTCACTGGCCATTTCCGGTGCACCTGTAGCGGTATCGAAGTTTGTATCGAAGTATAATTCCATGGGGGATTATGCGGCTGGAAGGAGATTGTTAAAATCAGGGCTCCTTACGATGCTGATCACAGGATTTTTGACCTTTTTACTCTTAAACTTGCTGGCGACACCGATCGCGGAAATCGTGATCCGAAGCAAAGATCAAGCCTTTTCCGTTGAACAGGTGGCTTCCGTCATTCGCTGGGTCAGCTATGCGCTGATTGTCGTTCCGTTTATGAGTTTATGGAGAGGTTTCTTCCAGGGGTACGGAATCATGGAACCTACCGCGTACTCCCAACTCGTGGAACAAATTGTGCGAATCGTCTTCCTGCTTGGCGCCTCCTTTACCGTGATGATCCTTTTAAAGGGCAGTGCCGAAACGGCGATTGCATTATCGGTATTCGCCGCCTTTATTGGAGCGGTTGGCGGGCTTCTCGTACTATATTATTTTTGGAAAAAATACCGCCCGCAAATGAATGAATTGCGAAGCCAAAGTAAAGGAAACTCTGACATCAAGTTGAGGGAAATCTATTGGGAAGTGATACAATATTCAATCCCGATGATTTTCGTCGGCATTGCGAATCCCTTGTTCCAACTGGTCGATATGTTGACTTTTAATAATGCCATGAAGAATATTGGCATGTCGGAAGTCTCAGACTTATATTTGAGCATGGTCAACTTTACGACCCACAAAGTGGTCATTATTCCTGTCATGCTGGCAACCAGCTTATCTTTGGCCCTTGTTCCAACAATCACGAAATATTTTAACAACGGTGAATTTCAATCATTGAAAGAGGCGATGGATAAGTCGTATCAAATTTTATTTTTCATTACATTGCCTGCCGCGATTGGAATTACGTTATTGTCCCATGAAATTTATTTCCTTTTGTATGAGGAAAGTGAGATGGGGGCGAAGGTGCTCGCCCATTATGCGCCTGTAGCCGTTTTATTCGCATTATTCCAGGTAACGGCAGCGCTTCTTCAAGGAATCGATTATCAAAAATGGATTGTATTCAGTTTGTTGACAGGAATTCTTGTCAAGTTGATGCTCAATACACCGCTCATTGAAGCGATGCAGGCGAATGGTGCGATTCTTTCGACGGCGATCGGATATACGGTTTCAATCGTGATCAATCTCTTGGTTTTAAAGAAAGTGTTGAATTACAAATCGAAAATGGTGGTAAGACGCATTTTGCTGATCGTTATTTTGACGGCCATCATGTCCGCCGCCGTGTTGCTTGTCCATAAAGGAATTTTATTGTTGATCGGACCGGTGGAAAGCAAATTTTCCAGCCTTGTCGTTGCATTGATTTGTGTTGGAGTCGGCGTATATGTATATGCCTTGATAAGTTTCAAAATCGGCCTTGCCCAAAAATTATTAGGAGGACGGATTTCCCGGATTGCAGGGAAATTCGGATTAAAGTAGGTGTCGTTGATTAAATGCGTTTAGATAAGCTACTCGCCAATTCGGGATACGGTTCCCGAAAAGAGGTAAAACAGTTGTTAAAAAAAGAACAGGTGACCGTGGACGGAAAAGTGGTGAAAGACCCGTCCATGCATGTCGACCCGGAGCGGCAGGAAATCCATGTATTCGGGGAAAGATTGGATTACAAAGAATTTATTTATATCATGCTGAATAAACCAAAAGGGGTCATTTCGGCAACGGAGGATCTGCGGGAAAGGACGGTCATTGATTTATTGAGTCCCCTCCTGAGACATTATCATCCTTTTCCTGTCGGCCGACTGGATAAAGATACCGTGGGGCTGTTGCTTTTAACGAACGACGGTGATCTGGCCCATCAACTGTTGTCACCCAAAAAACATGTCCCGAAAACTTACTATGCGAAGATTGATGGCAAAGTGACCGAAGAAGACGTAAAGGCCTTTGCAAGAGGAATCGTTCTGGATGATGGCACGATGACAAAGCCGGGAGAATTGAAGATCATTAAATACGGAGATACGTCAGAAATTGAATTGACGATTTATGAAGGAAAATTCCATCAAGTAAAGAGGATGTTCGAAGCGGTAAACAAAAAGGTGGTTTTTCTGAAACGGTTATCGATGGCAAACCTGGTGTTGGATCCAACATTAAAGTATGGAGAATATCGGGAGTTGTCCGATGAAGAATTGAAGGCATTGAAAGAATATGGTTCCAAAAAAGAGTGACCTCGTCATAAGGTCACTCGTTCACATTCTATATGCAAAGTCGGCATATGGTATTCAATCTATCTCTATGATGATAACTTCACTTTCTTCTTCGTCGTTGTCCATTTGCCTCTACTTGGGCTTTCCACCAAGTTGTTAAAGGCTAACACATTCAAATCTCTTTGAATGGTGCGAGGAGTGATGTTGAATTCTTCAACCAAATCCTGTGTAGTGACTGTACCATTCTCAAGAATGTACAAATACACGTCTTTAATGCGTGTCAGCATTCTGTCTGTCGCGGGTTTCATTTAAATGAACCACTCCTTCATCTTGATTCACATGGCAAAGACTAGCGGACGACTAACTATGAATGAGAGGTCTAAATTTCTGCCCTAGACATCCCCTTTATCAGAATTTTTTGTCAAAAAATTCTTTTGACAGACTCATTATAGCAATAAACTATTAATTTTTCCACAATTCTAAATGATAAAATTTCCGTTTATTATATAGGATACGTTCCCATAATGTCAACTATACATTTATATTTTTCAATTTTCTTTAAAGAAGATTGAATTGAAATTGCATGAAGAGGTGAAAAACATGAATTTTTTAGCTATGGCGGAAGAGAGAAAGAATGAATTGATTCAAGGGTTGAAACAACTGATTCAAATTGAAAGTGTATTGGACGAAGAGAACGCAAGGGAAGATGCCCCTTTTGGAGAAGGTCCGAAGAAAGCGCTGGAGTGGATGCTTTCGACAGCATCGAAGGATGGATTTCAAGTGAAAAATGTGGATCATTATGCCGGTCATATCGAAATGGGGGAAGGGGAAGACATCCTTGGCATCCTTTGTCATGTGGATGTGGTGCCTGCGGGAGGAAATTGGACATATCCTCCTTTTGAAGGAACAGTGAAGGACGGAAAGTTATATGGCCGCGGTGCCATTGATGATAAAGGGCCGACGATGGCTGCCTATCTTGCGATGAAAATGGTCAGAGATGCAGGCATTCCTCTTTCAAAACGGGTGCGCATGATCATCGGCACCGATGAAGAATCCGGCTTCCGATGCGTGGAACATTACTTTCAAAAAGAAGAAATGCCTGGCATCGGGTTCGCTCCGGATGCGGATTTTCCGCTGATCAATGCGGAAAAGGGGATTGCATTGCTTGAATTTTCCCAAACAAGCCCATTGTCCCAGGATGAACAGCTCCTTTCATTTAAAGCGGGAAACCGGAACAATATGGTTCCGGATTTTGCAGAAGCGGTATTAAAAAATGTTCCCTCCGGATTTGAGGAAAAGTTCCATCAATATTTTAGACAGTACGATGAAGAAGTGGCTTTCAATCGGGAGGGAGATAGGGTTATAATATCCGTAACAGGAAAATCTGCCCATGCAATGGAACCGGAAAAGGGAAAAAACGCGGCGGTCATCCTTGCCCAATTTTTGAATCTCCTCTTAACAACGGAGGCAAGCAAAGCGTTCGTTTCCTTTCTGGACGATGTTTTTAGCGATGTATATGGGAAAGCCCTAGGTCTTGATTATGCTGATGAAATGTCAGGACCAACGACATTGAATGCGGGAATTGTTACTTTTGATTTGGAAAACGGAGGAAACATCATTGTCAGCATGCGATACTCCGTGACCTATCCGTATGAAGAAAAAATGCGGATGGCCCAGGAGAATTTGGCGAAATATCCTTTTGCTTTAAATGTCGTGTCGAACTCGGAGCCCCATTACATTCCGGAAGACGATGAATTGATCCAAACATTGTTGAATGTTTATCGCCGTTATACAAATGATGACACAAAACCGTTATCAACCGGTGGAGGCACTTATGCCAGAGCGTTGAAAAAAGGGGTGGCATTCGGCAGTTTATTTCCTGGAGAACCAGATGTGGCTCATCAAAAAGATGAGTATGTTGTCATCGACAACTTGGTCAAAGCTGCTGCAATCTATGCAGAGGCCATTGTTGAATTAGCATGCAAAAAATGAAGGAAGTGGGAAAATGGGATTTACGTTGTGGAATGACAAAATAGTGAAAGACGAGGAAGTTATCATTGATAAAGAAGACCGAGGCTATCAGTTCGGTGACGGTGTCTATGAAGTTGTGAAAGTATACAACGGCGAAATGTTTACAGTAAACGAGCATATCGATCGGTTCTATTCTTCGGCAGAGAAGATCCGGATTTCGATACCATATACGAAAGAGCAGCTTCATCAATTATTGAAAGAATTAGTGGAAAAAAATGAATTGGGAACAGGACATATTTATTTTCAAATCACCCGGGGCGTTTCTCCGAGAACGCACCAATTTCCTGAAGGTAATGTAAAACCTGTTTTAATTGCATACACAAGAGAAAATCCTCGGCCATTGGAAAATCTCGAAAAAGGTGTAAAAGCGACTTTTGTGGAAGATATCCGCTGGCTGCGTTGCGATATAAAAACATTGAACTTGCTTGGAGCTGTACTGGCTAAACAAGAAGCCCATGAAAAAGGATGTTATGAGGCGATCTTGCACCGCAATAATACGGTGACAGAAGGTTCTTCCACTAATGTTTTTGGCGTAAAAGATGGGATTTTGTATACGCACCCTGCCAACAACCTTATTTTGAAAGGCATTACGCGGGATGTGGTAATCGCTTGTGCGGAAGAGATCAACATGACGGTAAAGGAAATTCCTTTTACAACGTATGAAGCGTTGAAAATGGATGAATTATTCGTCACAAGCACAACTTCAGAGATTACTCCGGTGATTGAAATAGACGGAAAGCCGATCAACGGAGGAAACGTGGGAGAATGGACCCGCAAATTGCAAAAACAATTTGAAACGAAGATTTCCAGTGCACTCCATATTTAATTGTGATTGCTGGATAGGATAAATTCTTTCTATTAAAAGTATCCTCTTCAAAAAAGAGGGTACTTTTTTGCTTGTGGAATGCTTTATCAAACCCGAATCTTCTCAAGGATGAGGAATTTTTTTATTTTTCAAAGATAACGGTCACTATGAATTTTTTGGACTGTCATGTAAAATGGATTGAAGAGAGTTAGTAGGAGAGTGTTTTCATTGGCTCAACTAATAAAACTGCAAGACTATATTTCAAGATATCAGATTGATATAACAAGATATCCTACCCAATACGTCCGTTTAAAAAGAACGCAGTGGGAAAAAGTGAAGCAGCAGTGGCTTACCGGGGAAGAACCGATCATTTGGAAGCATATCGAGGAAGAGGAAGAACAACCGAAACGCTTCTCCTTTATAAAAAAATGGCTGCACAAGAAACGGATGGAGGAAGAAGAGGATATCGAGTCCGTTGATGTATCCCATGAAGCGATGGAGGATCGGGAGGAGCATTTTGAAGCGGAATCCACTTTGTCCTTTGAGCCAAATATTGTTTATCAACCGGATAACCTCGAAGATTTAAAACGGATGTTTCTTGACCAGTTTTTCCATTTTCAATTAAAGTGGGCCAGTTCAACGTTATTGGAAAAATCTTATATCGATCCGCGCTTTTATCGGGACGGTTTTTTAAGAACGGTTCTCCAACGATTGCCGGATAATTATCTGGTATTTTATTATCCGATTATTAAAATAAAAAAGGCGCCTGTAGAGTTGGACGTCATCATTTTAACGCCGACCGAGTGTTTATGCATCACATTGGTGGAGCAGGAAGAGGATGCCGTGTATATTGGTGATGGCGACCGGTTTTGGACGAAAAAGATCGGAAAGAGAAATGAAAAAATATTGAATCCGATCATCCAACTCAATCGGATGGATGCCATTGTATCCCAGCTATTCAAAAATCATCAGGCGGATTTTCCGATTCGGAAAATCTTGTTGTCACGGACCGGTTATTTTGCGCAATCCATGTCTTTATTCAACGTGCAACTTGTCGATAAGCGCGGATATACCGAGTGGCTGCAACAGCTGAAATATTCACCGTCTCCTATTAAAAAGAAACAGATTGAGGCGGCTCAAGCCATTTTAAGCAATGTGGATACAACTTCCTATAGCCGGGCCATTTGGCAAGCTTCCAATCAGGAACCGGAAAGGGAAGATAACATCCGTCAATAAGACATGAAGGATAGGGAAAAGACTTCCCAAAAGAGGCTTATTACATAATTTAATCCTGATCTTATCAACAAATCCTGGATAATATAAAATAAGAAAACATCATAGAAAGTAGGGTATTGTCGTGAGAATGCGAAATAAACCTTGGGCTCGGGAATTTATTCAGCAACATCCCGAGGTGGTCATTCCAAATCCTGAAGATTATAAAGGGAAGTGGAGTGAGATTTTCGGAAATGATCATCCATTACATATCGAAGTGGGTTCAGGAAAAGGGCAATTTATCGTGGGTATGGCCCAAGCCAATCCGGATATCAACTATATTGGAATCGAATTATATGACAAAGTCATCGTAAAAGCATTGGAAAAAGCGTTGGAAGCGGGTTCGCCTCCAAACTTGCGCTTATTGAAAGTCAATGCTGAAGAGTTGGAGAAATTTTTCCAAAAAAATGATGTCCACCGTATCTATTTGAATTTTTCGGATCCTTGGCCAAAAAAACGCCATGCAAAGCGCAGATTAACCCACGAAAAATTTCTGAGCATTTATGAATCGATATTGGTGGATGAAGGCGAAATCCATTTTAAAACGGATAATCGCGGGCTATTTGAATTTTCATTGGTTTCCATGTCCCAATATGGCATGGTCTTAAAAGACGTATCTTTGGACTTGCATGCCAATGAACCGGAAGATAATATACGGACAGAATACGAAGAAAAGTTTTCGTCATTGGGGCAGCCGATTTACCGATTGGAATCGAAATTTGTGAAAAAATAAGGGGTTCAGTTGTTGAAACGTTCCATTGTCCAACAATGGCAGCTGTTTCAATCAATTGATATAGATATTTTAATTTTCATCAGGGGGGAGAAATGATGGACAAACTGCAATTTCATGATATGACGCTGACATGGCTGGATGGGGGCGTTACATCGCTGGATGGGGGTGCAATGTTTGGAGTGGTTCCAAAACCTTTATGGTCCAGGAAGTATCCTTCAAACGAGAAAAATCAAATCGAATTATCCTGTGAACCCATTCTCATTCAATATAATGGAAAAAATTATATGATTGACAGCGGAATTGGAAATAAATTAAATGAAAAGCAAATCCGCAACTATGGTGTGACCGAGTTGTCCAATATTGAGGAGAGCTTACAAAAATTAGGTTTGACAGTTGAAGATATTGATGGAATTTTGATGACCCATATGCACTTCGATCATGCCAGCGGATTGACAAAATATGAAGGTGAACAATTGGTTTCCACTTTCCCAAAAGCCAAAATTTACGTTTCCCAAATTGAATGGGATGAAATGCGCAATCCGAATATCCGTTCAAAAGCCACTTACTGGGTGGAAAATTGGGAGCCGATTCAAGATCAAGTGGTGACATTCAACGACTTTATCGAAATTGCTCCTGGGATTGAAATGATTCATACGGGCGGCCATAGTGACGGACATGCCATTGTGAAATTGAAACAAAAGGGCGAAACCCTCATTCATATGGCCGACATTATGCCAACCCATGCCCATCAAAATCCGTTATGGGTGATGGCTTATGATGATTACCCAATGACAAGCATCTTCGCAAAAGAGAAGATTTTAAAAGAAGCCTATACGGGCGGATATAAATTCATCTTCTATCACGATGCGTACTACCGCATGGTTCAGTGGGATGAAACGGGAAAAGAAATCATTGATTCCATGAAGCGCGGGAAAGAAGCGAAAATCCAATTCCAGACAAATAACTAAAAAAGATGGGATATTTCCCATCTTTTTTTGTCAAGTTTTCTTCAATTCAACGATGACCCCTGAACGGGCATCGGCTGCAAATTCAAAGTTTTCCACTTCGCCCTCGACAACCCTTGAAATGCCGCCCCGATAAACCGGGATTGTCATAATTCCGTTATGGAAATTTTCAGGTTTCATATAAATCCATGAACCATCAATTGGGCTCTCTTTTCGAAATTCCTCTTTAATATTTTCCAAAATTTGATTTGGATTCATATAAGGCTGAATTCGTTCTGATGCTTCTTTTATGATGACCGCCGCAGCTAATCCAGTTGTTACTCCCAACATAAAATCACGTAAATTCATTTTCCAATTCCCTCCTCAGATACCATTGTACCATTAAATTTCTATTTGGGCCTTCTCAAAGCAGGATGAAACATTTTCCCGATTATATACTCATTTCTATAAAATAGTTTCAATTTCCTTTTTGTTGCCTTAAGTAAAAGATTAAATCTTTTTGCCCAGACTGAAAATGCGGTTTGCAGTTCCAATGTTTTCCCGTGATTGTGCTAAAATAAAACAAGTATAACAAGAAGGAGTGTTCCATAGTGAATGAAGAAACTTTGCAATTATTTAAAACATTGACGGAACTCCCGGGAGCGCCTGGAAACGAGCATCAGGTGCGTGCGTTTATGCGCAAAGAACTGGAAAAATATGCGGATGAAATCGTGCAAGACAATTTGGGCGGAATTTTCGGATTGCGCAAGTCGGAAGAAACAAATGCGCCAAAAATCCTGGTGGCGGGCCATATGGATGAAGTGGGATTCATGGTCACTGGCATTACCGACAATGGCATGATCCGCTTTCAAACGTTGGGCGGATGGAATGCTCAAGTGTTGCTTGCTCAGCGGGTGAAAATTTATGCAAAAGAACGGGAAATCCCGGGTGTCATTGCATCGACGCCGCCGCATTTATTGACGGAAGAACAGCGGAAGAAGCCGGTCGATGTAAAAGATATGTTGATCGATGTCGGTGCGGACAATAAAGAAGATGCAATCAATATGGGCATTCGTCCTGGACAATCCATCATTCCCGTTTGTCCATTTACGGTGATGGCGAATCCGAAAAAAATTATGGCCAAGGCTTGGGATAACCGTTATGGTTGCGGACTTGCCATCGAACTTTTAAAAGAATTGAAAGATGAAAAAGTGGTGAATCACCTTTATTCCGGCGCAAATGTCATGGAGGAAGTCGGTCTGCGCGGTGCCCAAGTATCCGCTCATATGATCCAACCGGATTTGTTCTTTGCATTGGATGCTTCTGCCGCCAATGATGTCACTGGCGATCGGAACGAATTTGGACAATTGGGGAAAGGGGTATTGTTGCGCATCTATGACCCAACGATGGTCACACATCGCTCATTGAGGGATTTCATTTTGGATACGGCAGAATCCAATCATATCCCTTACCAATACTTCGTTTCAAAAGGTGGAACGGATGCGGGAAGAGTTCATACGATGAACGGCGGCATACCAAGTGCGGTCATTGGCATATGTTCCCGCTATATCCATACATCCGCTTCCATCATCCATGTAGATGATTATTTGGCGGCAAAAGAGTTGCTTGTCAAGTTAATCCGATCTTTGGACCGGACAACGGTTGATACCATTCTCCAAAATCCGTAAGAGGTTTATATGAAGAAAAAATTACATTTCGTCGTTTCTTCGGGAAACGGCGATTTATTCTGTTACACAGATGTAATGAGAATGTAATGAAAATCTGCGAAAATTGGGAACATAATGATAGTAAAGTGAAATGAGGGAACAACATGAAAGTGGCAATCGGAACACTCAATCGTGCAAAGGCTTTAGCGGTGCAAAATGTAATCAATACATACTTTGACGATGTTGAATTTTTGGAAGTGGACGTCCCTTCAAATGTTTCAAATCAACCATTCTCTGACGAAGAAACGAGACAAGGTGCCATCAATCGTGCATTGAATGCGCTGGAAGCAACCGGGGCGGATTTGAATTTTGGCCTTGAAGGCGGAGTTCGGGAAATGGAAGGCATCATGTATTGCTGCAATTGGGGGGCGCTGGCATTAAAAAATGGCCAAGTGTTGACTGCGGCAGGAGCGCTGTTTATGTTACCGGAGGAAATCGCGGAGAAACTTAGGGACGGTGAAGAATTGGGGCCGGTCATGGATGAATATGCGCATGAAAAGGGTACCCGCCATCATAAAGGCGCCATCGGCATACTGACGGCAAACCTCATCAGCCGAACAGAAATGTTTGAACATATTGTGAAAATTTTGGTCGGACAGTACCTTTTTGCAAAAGAAAATAGGTAGTGACGACGCTTTCTGCTTTTTGTCTATTCATCTACTAATAGAATTTAAGATTGCGCTCGTATCGATATCCTACTAAAATATAGTTTGGTAAAGGATGTGAAAAAGAAATGAAGAAATGGTTATTATTAACCATTAGCGCCATGTTGTTGCTTGTGTTATCCGGATGTGGAAAGTCCGTGGAAGAGCAAATCAATATAGGGGTTGCTAGTGCACAAACCGTATTTGAGGAATCTCCAAGGGAGCCGAATAAGAAAATTGGCCAAATCGATCTCTATCTACCATCAGGCTATAGCATCAAAGAAACCGATGACGTTAACAATTACGTTCTATCCAAAGGAAAAAACAAATATATTCTATTCGTAAATGTAAATGAAGAAGAAGACAGCAAACTTCATTATGAATTGTTAAAAAACAGCATGTCCGACAAAATTGTAAAGGAACAACCCGTTGAATTGGACGGCGCTTTTGGATTTACAATGGTGCTCAATCATGGAGATGAACAATTTGAACTGATCGCCAGCAGTGGCGGAGTAAAAGTTTCTACCATCTCAAACGACCGGAAAATGGATGATAAGCTGGTAGAGATGATGATGATTGCCCGCTCTGTCGAAGTGGAGCGCTGAAAGGTTCATTTAAATGACGAACACTCATCACTTCTGATACAATAGAAGCATGAAAATAAAACGGTTCACGTTGGGTGAGCCGTTTATTTGTGCATATAAGGAAGTGATGATTGTGAAGCCTGAACAGCTCGTCGAACTATTAAAAGAACGATTGGGTACGGAAAAATTTGATTTCTCATACAATCGCAAAGATGACAAATTGCGATTAGATCATAAAACACTGAAAAAAGGAATGGAAATCCATCTTCCGGGAATACTGGCGAAATACAATGAAAGACAGGAAAAAGCGTTGGAAGATGTGATATATACGATCGAACAGACCTTTGATGCGATGGAGAAGGAACGGAATGAAGACATCTTCAGCCTGACAAACATCTATCCGGTGATCCGTTCCACCTCTTTTCCATTGAAATCGAAAGAAGGGCATCCTTTTGTCGTTTCCGATCATACGGCAGAAACACGCATTTATTATGCGTTGGATTTAGGAACGACTTACAGGTTGATAGATGAATCCATGCTTCCGAAGTTAAATGCCACTGCCGATCAAATACGGGAAGTTGCCCGTTTTTCCGTGAAGAAGTTGCAGACGGATGTGAAGAAAGATGAAGTGGCAGACAATATTTTTTATTTTGTCAATGAAAATGACGGTTATGATGCAAGCAGACTTTTGAATGAAGCCTTTTTAAAAGAAATGAGAGAAAGAATTGAAGGAGATATGGCCATCTCCGTTCCCCATCAAGATGTGCTGATTATTGGAGATATCCGAAATGAAACCGGCTATGATGTGCTGGCTCAAATGACCATGCATTTCTTTTCCATCGGGCGTGTTCCCATTACATCATTATCCTTTGTATATGAAAATGGAGAATTGACGCCGATATTTATTCTGGCAAAAAATCGATGAAAAGGAGACGAAGTAGCAGAATGATTGCAGCATACAATAAAGAACATGTGGGAGATGTACTATTAGTTCAACTGACGACGGAAGATGTCATCGCACCGGAAGTGGAGCGTGTGGGGGATGTCGCTTTAATAAAAGAAAAAACAACGGGCGAAGTAAAAGGATTCAATTTGTTCAATGCGAGTAATTATGTTGAACTGAATGTTAACGGCAATGTGGAAGTGACTGAGGAACTCGTTCAGAAAATCCGGTCCGCATTAAAGGAAAACCATGTGGAATTGGCCATTGAAGTGGACTTTTCACCGAAATTTGTTGTCGGATACGTGGAAGAAAAAGAAAAACATCCGAATGCGGACAAATTAAGTGTATGCAAAGTCAATGTCGGCGATGAAGTGCTGCAAATTGTTTGCGGAGCGCCGAATGTGGAAGCGGGGCAAAAGGTCGTTGTTGCAAAAATAGGCGCGGTGATGCCATCCGGAATGGTCATCAAGCCTTCCCAACTTAGAGGCGTGGATTCTTACGGCATGATTTGTTCTGCGAGAGAATTGGCCATTCCGAACGCACCACAAGAAAAAGGCATTTTAGTGTTGGATGATGATGCCGAGGTCGGTTCCGCTTTTCAAATTCCTTCCAAATGATGAAAAATGGGGTTAGGACGTGGATGTCCTAGCCTTTTTTATTGGAATGTTATTGGAATGTAAAGATTTTGCAACACAACTTATGTTATTCTTTTAGGGCAATTAATATTCTGATGCATGAATCAGGTGGGAAATACATATATGAAAGATGATGCAAATCTATAAAGATTGTAGTTTCATAACCAATTATTATCATATAATTATAAAGAGGTTAACGTTAGAAAGAGTGATTACCGATGAAATGGCTCAAAAAGACATTGAATAAATGGTTTTTCCAAAATGACGAGATGATGGAAGAATATGAAGAATACGACCATCATGAGATAGAAGAAGAGTTGCAAGAACATACATACGAAAAAGAGCAGCAAAGACCAAAGTTTCGTTTTCCATTGATTCCGGATGAAGAGTTGCAGCGGCCAAAAAATGAATTTATCAATCAACCGATAGACACAAAGAACAATTTCCCTATAAACAATGGGCCCCAACAAGAGAAGGGTTCATTGATCTACGATGTGGAAGTATCAAGAATACACGAGTTATTGGAAATGCGCATACAAAATAAGAAAAAATCGGCCAGTTCGAAACATAAGGTCCCCCCTCGATATGCCGACCGGTTGTTGGAGAAGGAAAATAAACGGAAACCTGTACAGAAAAAGAAGGAGCAACCCGCAGAAAAAGAAAAAGTCCAAATGCCGGTCAATCGAAGAAGATTTATTCCAACCGATGTTCCTTCACCGGTTTATGGATTTCAAAAACCACAACCGATCAATGCCTTGCTGGCCAAGAAACGCGGAACCAATGAGCAGGAAAATCCTGATGGAAAAGAAGAAGTATCGGCGACGATTGAAAAAAGCCCGGGCACACTGGTTGTAGAGGAACTTGATAAACAGATTGAAAAAGTGAAGGAAGAAGTCGAACAAATCCTTCATCAAACGAAAGAAAGCATGTCGATTTCGATTGAAGAAGGTGAATTCACGGATGCCCCATCCGGCAATGTCGAAAAGGATTTCGTAGAAAATGGCGGAAGTGTGCCAATATTGGTGGAAACCCCAAATGAAGAAACAGTGAAGGCGGCGCAATTTTCGGATGAATGGCATGCCGCGGAAGAACATCATGATCGGGATTCCGAAACTATTGGATTGAATGATGTTCAAGAAGAAATTGACAACCCATTATATGAAGAAGAGGATGAAGAATATTCACCATCCGAAAGCGTTGGCGAATGGGACGTTCCACCGTTGCCAAATGAGCAGGTGCAACCAGATTTTCCGGTGGGAAGCGTTGTGGATGACGGGTTGGATCAACAGGAAGAGGCAGGGGTTGAACAAGAACAGCAAGAACAGCCGTCACCGGTTGAAGCAGATCCTCTGAACGAAAAAATGGATCCCCGAACGGAAGATTTTTCGACAGCATTGGAAGATGAAAGGTTCCATGTCTCTGACAATCGCGCTTCAGAAACAATGGAGGCAAAAACCGGGGGATTCTCCCACGGGGAAGCGACAGTTCATCTTTCTTCCAAAGAGGATTCCGATGAAGGAAGTCATCCCGCATCCCTGCAGGAATCTTCTGCGGCGAATGACAATCAAACGAGGAAAAAGCCGATACCGTTTAACGTGATCATGTTAAAGTCGGATAAAGAAAAATTGGCGAAAAGAATGCAATGGCAAACCGGGGAGAAAAACCAGCACAATCATAATGGATTGACGGAGAAAAAGGTTGAAATCGAGCTGAAAAACCACGAAAATACATTAGGGTTGGAAATAAAGGGTGAAAATGCAATCAACCCATTTGAACATTCGACTCAGGCCGATGATCAATCGGGAAGCGGGACCAACCGCCATGAAACATTGAACGAGCCGGCGGAAAGTAATGAATCCCATTACATCAAGCCGCTGCTCAGTTATTTGACACCTCCGGAAACATCGACGGAAGACTATGAATGGATGGAGAGTCAGGCGGAAAAACTTGTGGAAACTTTGTCCTATTTCCAAGTGAGCGCCAAAGTGGAATCGATTATGCAAGGCCCGGCGGTTACCCAGTTTGAAATTACAGTGGGGCATGGAACGAAAGTTAGCAAGATCCGCAATTTGGCGGATGACTTAAAGCTTGCCCTTGCTGCGAAAGATATCCGCATCCAGGCACCAATTCCGGGAAAAAACACCATTGGGATTGAGATACCAAATCGCATTTCCAGGGCGGTGCGATTATCGGAAGTGGCCAATAGCGAACAGTTCCTAAATTCGGATTCGCCATTGGAGGCTGCCCTAGGTTTAGATTTAACGGGGACGCCGGTGACAATCGATTTGCGCAAAATGCCCCATGGATTGATTGCCGGGGCAACCGGATCCGGAAAATCGGTGTGCATCAACTCCATTTTAGTGAGTCTTTTGTTGAAGGCTGAACCGAGTGAATTGCGATTGATGCTCATTGACCCAAAAGTGGTGGAATTGGCGCCGTATAATCATATTCCGCACCTTGTCAGCCCGGTGATTACCGATGTAAAAGCGGCTACCGCGGCGTTGAAGTGGGCGGTGGATGAGATGGAACGGAGATATCAATTGTTCGCCCATGCAGGTGTACGGGATTTGCCAAGATATAATAGACTGGTGGAACAAGAAGGAAAACTCCGTCTAAAACTGCCTTATATTTTAATTGTGATTGATGAATTGGCGGATTTGATGATGATGGCTCCGCATGATGTGGAAGAATCCATTTGCCGGATTGCCCAAAAGGCGAGGGCTTGCGGCATCCATTTGATTGTCGCTACACAACGTCCATCCGTTGACGTCATCACCGGTTTGATCAAATCGAATATTCCAACGCGCATTGCGTTTTCTGTATCTTCTCAAATCGACTCCCGCACGATTTTGGATAGCCAAGGCGCAGAAAGGTTGCTTGGGCGGGGCGACATGCTTTATTTAGGAAACGGGATGAGCGACCCGATCCGCTTGCAAGGCACTTTTGTGACGGATGATGAAATTGAAGCGATCATTCAACATGTGAAAGAGCAAGGGGAGCCTGATTATTTCTTTGAGCAAGAGGAACTCTTGAAAAAAGTGGAGATGGTGGAAGAGCAGGACGAATTGTTTGAAGACGTATGCCGGTTTGTATTTGAACAAGGTGCGGCATCCACCTCTTTAATTCAAAGAAAATATCACATCGGATACAATCGGGCGGCCCGATTGATAGAGATGCTTGAAAGCTATGGTTTTGTATCTGAACAAAAAGGGAGCAAGCCGAGGGAAGTTTACATCACCGAATCGGACTTGGCGGAACTATTCGATTGATTGTTATTACTGAAATTTAGAGGGGCTAGCCCCCTCTCATTTTTTTCGAACGAATAAATAAAACCGTGCTATAATGGTATAGGTTTTTGAATTACTAAAAATGTATAAACTAGACATAAACTTAATATTTATTCATTAGGGTTAATCCCTGGGAGGTTTTTGAACATGACAATTTATCATTTCACAGGCATAAAAGGTTCGGGAATGAGTTCACTTGCTCAAATATTGTTTGATTCCGGCGAAACGGTGCAAGGCTCGGATGTCGAAACGTATTACTTTACCGAACAGCCTTTAAGAGAAAGAAATATAAAAATCTTAAAATTCGATCCTGACAATATCCAGCCGGGAATGACCGTCATCGCAGGGAATGCCTTTCCTGACAGTCATCCGGAAATCGTTCGTGCAAAGGAACTGGGCGTTGATGTGATCCGTTATCATAAATTTTTAGGGGAATATATAAAGAAATTTACTTCGATTGCCATTACGGGCGCTCATGGAAAAACAACGACAACCGGCTTAATGAGCCATGTGATCGGCGGTTATAAGCCGACATCTTACTTGATTGGGGACGGTACAGGATTAGGAAAAAAAGATGCGTCATATTTTGTGATGGAAGCTTGTGAATATCGGCGCCACTTTCTTGCCTACCATCCAGATTATGCAATCATGACCAATATCGATTTTGATCATCCGGATTATTTCTCGGATATTGAAGATGTTTTTTCAGCTTTCCAAGAATTGGCACTTCAAGTGAAGAAAGCCATCATCGCTTGGGGCGACGATGAGCATTTGCAAAAAATTCAAGCCAATGTGCCGGTAATCTATTACGGGTTTGGAGATCGGAATGATTTCATAGCGAAAAATATTGAAAAAACAACAGAAGGGTCCAGTTTTGAAGTATATGTCCGAAATGAATATTATGATCGTTTCTTCATTCCATTGTTTGGAGACCATGCCATCCTGAATTCGTTGGCCGTCATCGCATTATGCCACTATGAAGGGGTTCCGGTAAACATCATCAAAGAACGCATGAAAACGTTCCATGGTGTAAAAAGACGTTTTACGGAGACGAAAATTGGCAATAATGTTCTTGTCGATGATTATGCGCACCATCCAACCGAAATTGTGGCAACGATTCAGTCAGCGAGACAAAAATATCCGGACCGGGAAATCGTGGCGATTTTCCAGCCTCACACATTCAGCAGAACGGAAGCATTTCTGCAGCAGTTTGCCGATAGTTTAAAAATGGCGGATTCTGTCTATTTATGTGATATATTCAGTTCAGCCCGTGAACATAACGGAAATTTATCGATAGAAGATTTGGCGGCGCTGATTGATGGAAGCGAAATCCTCCGTAATGAAGGAATTGAAAATTTGAAAAAACATTCTGATGCTGTCTTTCTTTTTATGGGAGCAGGGGATGTAAACAAATACCAAAAAGCATTTGAAGACATACTAAGAACGGGTGCATAGTCCTTTTGAAATGTGGCGAAAATATTTCAATACGGACAAAAAAGGAGCTGTAAAACGCTCCTTTTTTTAACAGTAGAAGGAGAAATAAAAATTTTGTCGAATAATATTAAAGAAGCTATCAATTTTGGGAGGTCTTCAGCATGGAAGTGATCTTATATATCTCGGCACTGGTTGCTGCAATTGCTTTCCTGGTACTTTGCATTAGCATAGGTGCTACATTATTTTCTTTAAAAGGAATATTGAAAAGTATTGCAGGAACGGTTGCGGGCATGGAGAAACAAATGGAGGGAATCACCCGCGAAACGACTTTTCTGTTGGAAAAGACCAATACTTTAGCTGCTGACATTGCGGAAAAATCAGAGAAACTGAACACTGTGGTGGATGCGGTTAAAAATATAGGAGTTTCCATCAATAATTTAAACAACTCCATCAACAAAATTACGGATTCCATTTCCAAAGAAGTGGACAAAAATGAAGAAAAAATTGCCCAGGTTGTTCAATGGAGCAATGTGGTGATGGATATCGCTGAAAGATGGAAACAACGAAAAGCCCAACCGGATGTGGTTGAAGCGGCGGATCAATCTGGTACGTCAGTGAAGCGCCGGAAATAAAAAAAAGGGGGAAGGCAAATGCCGGGGGATAAAACAAATTTCAACGAAGTGAAAGACCAACAAGCGGTACAAGAATCTCTTGTCCAGGAGACCAGAGAGGAGGAAACAATCAATATGAAAGATTTCGTCATCGGCGCACTCGTCGGAGGAATTGTAGGCGCAGCGGTCGGATTGTTACTGGCTCCGAAAACAGGGAAAGATTTGCGCAGTGATGTATTAGAGCAAGCCAGCAATATTCGGCAAAAGGGGATCGTTCTGACATCCACTGCGAAAGAAAAAACCGCCCAACTGTCAAGCCAAATAAAAGAGCAGTCATCCCATTTAGTGGATAAAGTGAAATCGAAAAAAGACAAATCTCCTCAAGTGTTTGATGACGGTACGGTTTCATATGAGGAAAATCTGAATGATGCCTATGATGGCGCAGATATTTCGGAAGTGGCCCGTCCATCATCGATCTAAACGGATAAACAAAGAAAAGAGCAAATTGGGAAAACAGCGGGTTTTCCAATTTGCTCTTTTTGTTCTATAAGCGATAGATCATTTTCTCACTGCAGGATGTCCAATTAATCGAATCTCTAATATGTCCCCGCCAAAAATTTCTGTGTCGAAAGAAATCGGTTCGCCGTTTCGAAGGATTGAAAACTGCCCTTTGAAATCTTCAGGAATTTTCCAGTTTGAAAATTTGAATACATCTTGGAAAGTCCAAGGACTCGGGTCTTTTTCGATCACTTGCAACGAAGCGCCATTATATACCGTTGAGGTAGGTTGTACAATCAGTCCGTTCATGAGGACTTCGTATCTGGTTTTTTTCAATTCCAATGGTTGATTTTGAAATGTTACAGTAATGGAGTCCTCCAAAGGGATATTCAATTGATCAAAAACAGCCTGAACGGTTGGAGGGGATGTCGGCGCTTGAATCGTTAAAACATCACCATCTTCAATCGGATAAGACAATTTTGCAGCCCGTCCATTTAAGAGAAAACTTGCAGTGTATTCAGGCATATACACCGGTTGACCGTCAACTTTGACGATGAAAGTTTGAGAATTAATAAGATCATGCCGATGGATATGCTCCAAGAAATCCTGGATGGTTTCAATCGGTTGGAAAAGAATTTGGTCCCGGTCTTTTAACTCTTTATCGAGGGATGATGGTTCCCCGTTTAATTTAACAATCGGTTCGACAAAATAAGTTTGTTCATTCAATTGGATTTTTTTCATGGAAGCCTGGTCGATGATATCGCGGATTGTCGCTTGTGCATTTTTTCCGTCTTCACCAGGGATGACGGTGATTTCATCGCCATCCTGGATCGGTGTTTTTGAGGAAGCTTCCTCGCCATTCACCAATATGGTTGCCGGACTTCCATGCTCTCCCGGAACAAATATATCTTGTCTATTAATGGTGATGGAAATGCCCTGTCCCGGTTTTCCGTATAAATGTTTTGCACTGATGTTTGCCGCCAGGAAGGCATCGCTTACCGTCATTTCTTTTGTTTCGAATAACCGGACAACCTGGTTGTTGACTGTGACAGACATATAGTGAATAGGATATTTTCTGGCGGCGATGGCAATGCCGATAGGTGTTACAAGGTCAGGTCTCGTTTCAATGGATTCATCTTTCGTTAAATTCTGGATGGCACTGATATCCCGTACCGCCACACGATTTTTTGGCAATTGCAATATATGGCAAAGTTCTTCCGGCAGTTTCGGCGTCAAGCTTCCTCCCCCAATGAGCATGACGGCTTTTGGGGGAACTTGATTGTTCAATTTCAAAATTTCATTACCGATGGCAGTCGCCAATTGTTTAATGGCCGGCTCAATGGTTTGGATCACTTCTTCGCTTGGGATTTCCTGTTCAAATCCCAAAATATCTTGAATGGTAACGGTTTCGTCCGTGTTCAATTTTCGTTTGACGGCTTCTGCAACAGGGAAGTCCAGCAAATATTGGTCACATAGACTTTCAGTGATTTCATCGCCCGCTGTCGGCACCATACCATAGGCAATGATCGTGTTGTTGTTTGTGATGGCGATGTCCGATGTACCTGCCCCTATATCGACCAACGCCACATTTAAGCGTCGCATTGTGGGAGGGAACAGGACATTGATTGCGGCAATGGGTTCCAAAGTCAAAGCTTCCATTTCCAAATCCGCTCTCTTTAATGCCGCCAACAATGACTCGATGACGATCCGGGGAAGGAAAGTGGCAATGACTTCGACCGCGGCTTCATTTCCCCGTTGATCCAAGAGGCTTCCGATTTCCTGTCCGTCAAGGATATAGTGCAGGACGGAATAACCTACACAATAATAATGGTTTGAGTCATTTTCCTGCTTCCCGAGAAGTTGGACTTGCGCTTGTTGCACGGCCTGCAATTCCAGACGATTGATATCTTCCTGCGTAAAAATGGGGCGGTTTGCGATATTCGTTGTCACGCGGGCCTGTTCGGTTTTCAACGCCCGTCCGGCAGCGGCCACGTTGACTTTCGTCAAAGGGCCGTGTTTTTTTTCCAACTCATCTTTGATTTCTTTAATTAATTCCGCCACGTATAAAACATTATGTATTTGACCGTCAATCATCGCCCGTTCTTTATGTTCTTTCATCAGCATATCGACAACATGATAATGGTCGTTTTCTTCTTCCAAAATAATTCCGACGACCGACCGGGTTCCAATGTCCAAAGCGAATATTTTGGAACTCAATAAAACCACTTCCTTTCTAAAAATAGCTTCATATACTTTCACGAGTTGAAGCGCTAAATTAAAAGACGTGACATTCGGAATTTTCTTGATTATAATATGGATATTATCTTAAAATGTAACATACATTTCAGTCTTCTGAAAGTGTTGTATTTAAGTAGGGAGGAGTAGTAGGGATATGAGTGAACAAAAAAAATTAGAGGAACTTCGCAAGCAAATTGATGATCTGAACTTGGAAATTCTCCGATTGATCAACGAACGTGCCGAAATTGTAAACGAAATTGGGAAAATCAAAGAAAAACAAGGGGTCAACCGATACGATCCATTGCGTGAACGTCACATGTTGGATTTGTTGAGAAAGCATAACAAAGGTCCGTTAAATCAAATGACGGTTGATTATATTTTTAAAACAATCTTTAAAACCGCTTTGAAACAATTAGAAGCGGATACGAAAAAAGAATTGCTTGTTTCCCGTAAGAAAAAACCTGAAGATACGATCATTGAAATCAACGGCGAAAAAATCGGTGCCGGTGAGCCAACATTCATCTTTGGTCCATGTTCGGTGGAATCTTACGAACAAACAGCCCAAGTGGCCGCTTCCATCAAAGCGAAAGGATTGAAGTTCATCCGTGGCGGTGCTTACAAACCTCGTACATCACCTTACGATTTCCAAGGATTGGGCTTGGAAGGACTAAAAATTTTAAAACGCATTTCAGAAGAGTATGGTTTAGCCGTTGTTACTGAAATTGTGACACCTGGACATATTGAAGAAGCGTTGGATTATGTGGATGTCATCCAAATCGGTGCCCGCAACATGCAAAACTTTGAATTGTTAAAAGCGGTCGGTGAAACAAATAAACCGGTATTATTAAAACGCGGTTTGGCAGCAACAATCGATGAGTTTATCCATGCAGCTGAATACATCATGTCCAAAGGCAATGAAAACATTATGCTTTGCGAACGCGGAATCCGCACATACGAAAGAGCTACACGCAACACATTGGACATTTCGGCGGTTCCTATTTTAAAACAAGAAACCCACTTGCCTGTATTTGTTGACGTAACGCATTCGACAGGCCGCCGTGACTTATTGTTGCCATGCGCAAAAGCAGCCATTGCAATTGGTGCAGATGGTGTGATGGCGGAAGTGCATCCGGATCCATCAGTCGCATTATCCGATTCCCAACAACAAATGGATTTGAAACAATTTGACGAGTTCTTCGAAGAGCTTCAAAAATTCATGAAACAGTACGAATACAAAGCATAATGATGCGGCTATCCAATCATCATGATTGGGTAGTTTTTCTTTTCGGCGGGGTAGTGATAATATCCTAATTATGAACAATAATTATTATATTTTTTTGAACTCCTCCTATGTATTGAAAAAATTAAGCAAAATATCGTATTATGAAGACAATAATAAATAAAAAGGGAGGGAATCCTTTGACTGTTACAATCTATGATGTTGCCCGTGAAGCGAATGTTTCCATGGCCACAGTATCCCGGGTAGTGAACGGCAGCCAAAATGTAAAGCCTTCTACCCGCAAAAAAGTGCTTGAAGTGATTGAACGGCTTGAATATCGTCCAAATGCAGTCGCCAGAGGACTCGCAAGCAAAAAAACAACGACAGTCGGTGTCATCATTCCTGATATTTCAAATAATATTTATGCGGAGGCTGCCCGCGGGATCGAAGATATTGCCACAATGTACCGCTACAATATCATTCTGGCGAATTCAGACCAAAAGGAAGAAAAAGAATTATCCCTGCTTGATACGATGTTAGGGAAACAAGTAGACGGCATCGTCATGATGAGCGATGCGGTAACACCAAAATTACTTCAGACAATGGAAAATTCTCCAGTACCAATCGTACTTGCCGGTTCCATCGATGAATCAAAAAAATTACCTTCAGTCAATATCGATTATTTCCAAGCCACTTATGAAGCGATAAAAATGTTAATAGACAACGGCCATAAGCGCATTGCCTTCATCAGCGGACCATTAAGTTATACAATCAATGCGAAATATAAACTTGAAGCTTATAAAAAAGCGTTGCAAGATGCCGGATTGGAAGTGGATGAAGCGTTGATTGTAGCCGAAGACGATTCGTATGATGGCGGCATGGAAGCGTGGAAAGAATTGAATGAAATCGAAAATCCTCCAACAGCTTACTTTGCCGGAAGCGATGAGTTGGCCATCGGAATCATCCATGCAGCACAGGATCATGGAATAAAAGTTCCGGAAGATATCGAAGTCATCAGCTTTGAAAACTCCAAATTGGCCCGCATGGTGAGACCTCAATTGACGAGTGTCGTACTTCCTTTATACGAAATTGGTGCGGTATCGATGAGATTATTGACAAAATTCCTGAACAAGGAAGAAGTGAAGGATCAGAACGTCATTTTGCCTTATCGTATTGAAAAGCGCGACTCCGTAAAAGTGAAATCAATGAAAAACAAATAAAAAGGTGTAGACAAAGTCTCTTGTGATTTTGTCTACACTTTTTCTTTATAGGCCGCTGTTTTTTTCAGAGCGGATAATATTTAAAGCTTTTGTGAGCATTTGCGCATTTTTTTCTTCAATTTCCGCTTTCCGTGGAATCGGTTCGAACAATGGGTTTGGATCTTCCCATGTCGGGATGAGCGGCACCGGCGCTTCTTTTTGCCATTTGTCCAACCATTCTTCGGGAAGCTTTCCTGTTGGAATCGGAAGATCATTCATCTCGAGCCAAATCATTGACCATGCTCTTGGCACAACCCGCCACATATCATATCCTCCGCCGCCGACAGCGATCCATCGTCCATCACAATATTCATGGGCCAATTCGTGGGCAAGTTTGGGGATTTCCCGATATATTTTCATGGAAGCGTTCAGATGGGTCAATGGATCAAAATAATGGGCATCCGCTCCATTTTGGGTAAAGAGTACATCCGGTTTAAAATAATCAATGACTTCTCTCAAGGCTTGTTCATAGATCAAGAGGAAACTGTCATCTTCCGTAAAGGCTTCCAGCGGGAAGTTGAAAGATGTTCCATAGCCTTGTCCATTTCCTCTTTCACTGATGTTTCCCGTGCCCGGAAAAAGATATCTACCGGTTTCGTGAATGGAGAAGGTGCAGACGCTTGGGTCATCATAAAAGGTCCATTGCACACCGTCGCCATGATGGGCATCGGTATCTACATAGAGGACGCGGGCATGGTATTTTTCCTGGATGTAACGGATCGCGATGGAACTATCGTTATAGATGCAAAATCCGCTTGCCCGTCCACGGAAACCATGATGCAACCCGCCGCCGAGATTTAAAGCATGTCTGCTTTTTCCCTGCATGACATAATCGACTGCTTGCAATGTGCCACCCACCAGCAAGCAGCTCGCTTCATGCATGTTGGGAAAAATCGGTGTATCTTCGGTTCCGATGCCGTATGGTTCCGTCTGTTCAGGGGTTAGAAGACCTTGTCCCGCTTTTTTTACGATGTCGATGTAACTTGGATCGTGGACCAATGCGATTTCCTCTTCCGTTGCAACCCTTGCCGGAACGATGTCTTCATCAGAAAGTGCGCCAATGTTTTTCAACAAATCCATTGTCAATATTAAGCGCTTATGATTAAATGGATGGCTTTCAGAAAATTTGTAGCTCAGTTGATCCGGTGAATATACAAATACTGCGTTTTTCATAAATTCACCCCTGGCAAATTGGGCCATAACACTTCAAAATCATTGTTGCGCAAATCTTTGATGATTGGCAATGGATTCATCATCCGGACACGGATCGAAATGATGCGGCTGTTTTCGTTTTCCGTATCAGGAAAGACGAGAATGCTCAATACATTGGCATGATGTTTTTTAAATAAAGTCAATACATCCGCCAATGTACCCACTTTATCTTTCAGCCGGATATCAATTTTGGAGGAAGGCTGATGTGCTCCGGTAAGTTCAATGTAAGCCGTCAACAAGTCGGTTGTTGTGACGATCCCGACCAGCTTCCCTCCGGATACGATTGGCAAACAGCTGATTTTTGATTCATAAAAGGTTAATGCAACATCCTCTACAAAATCCAAGGGATGGCCCACAATGATATCCTTCACCATAAATTGTTCGATCGGTGTATCGTAAATGGCGGAATTGTTTTCTTCTTTCAAACAGGAAGGCAATGCATTTTTCACGTCGTGGGAAGTGATAAGTCCCACGATATTCTCTTCCTCATCCACGATGGGAATGTGGCGGATATTTTTTTCTCTCATCAATTTCAGGGCATCATTTAAAGTATCCTTCGGTGTTAGCGTGTACACCTCTTTTTCCATGATTTGTTCGACGATCATGTGTTTGTCCCCCTTTTCAATACATGTACCGATATTTGAAACGCAACCTGTCAAAACGCGTGATGGTTTCATTATTCACACGTTCGCCGATGCGTACCATCAAACAATTGGCAGGGTGTGATGTAATTTCCGGATCATCGGTTGCGCAATATTCGAACCCGACCGTTTTCATCAGACCTTCCATCATTCGCCGATATTCCCATACATTCAGCCCGGTACCTTTCAAATCCCAATGCCAATAATATTCCGTTGTAAAAATTAAATAATCTTCCATCTCATCCGCCATAAAAGAAACTTCCAACAACTTCTTTCCAACCCCGGTTCCACGATATGATGGTATCACTTCTATCGCGCCCAATTCCAGCACATTTTCTATTTTATCTTCCGACCATCTTTCCAGGGGGTCAGGATATAAATAAGTTACGTAGCCGATAATCGTATTATTATTGCGGGCGACAATAATTCTCCCTTCATCTAATCCGGCAATATCCACCAAAGCCTTTTTTTGCTGTTCTGGAGGACGGAAAGATGTTAAATTTTCATGAAATTCAAATTTTTCTAACGTTTCAGGCGGCAATGGCCCTTCGACTGTCACAATGCCATGAGGCGTTTCCATATTTGCACAATGATAACTTTTTTTATGTAGCAATCAACTTCACCCCCGTTATCTATTAATTACATTATATGATAAAATACGCGTACAAAAGCAGAAATTTTACGAAAAACAAAGAAATTCATTAAATCTTAAAAATATTTTGCTAATTATAATAATTCATTGTAAAATGTAAAATATCATAGAAAGAAAGGGGATATTTAATGGGGATGAAAACGACTGAGAAATTAGCAGTTGTACCAGGGGATTATCATTTAAAGAATTATGAAGAAACTTACGCTAATTTCGACTGGAAGGAAGTTGAAAAGGCATTTACTTGGTATGAGACGGGGAAAGTAAATGCTGCTTATGAAGCGATCGATCGTCATGCCGAATCAGATCGAAAAGACAAAGTGGCTCTTTATTTTAGTAACGGGGATCGTAAAGAGTCATACACATTCGATGATATGAAGCGCATGACGAACAAAGCTGCCAATGTATTCAAACAATATGCAAATCTTGAAAAAGGGGATCGCTTATTTATCTTTATGCCAAGATCTCCGGAGTTGTACTTTGCGCTTTTGGGAGCATTGAAATGCGGTTTGATTGTAGGTCCGCTCTTTGAAGCATTCATGGAAGGAGCGGTGTATGACAGACTATCAAACAGTGAGGCAAAGGCGCTTGTAACTACACCTGAATTATTGAACCGGGTGCCGTTGGATCGTCTGCCTCATTTAGAAAAAGTGTTTATTGTCGGGGATCAAGTGGAAGAAAATGAGAAGATTGTAGATTTTAATAAAAGATTGGAAGAAGCATCCGGGGATTTCGACATCGTTTGGGTTGATCGGGAAGACGGAATGCTTTTACATTATACATCCGGATCAACGGGCGCTCCAAAAGGAGTATTGCATGTCCACAATGCAATGATTCAACACTATCAAACTGCCCGTTGGGTATTGGATTTGCATGATGATGACATTTACTGGTGTACAGCTGACCCAGGATGGGTAACAGGAACAGCTTACGGTATTTTCGGTCCATGGTTGAATGGAGTGACAAATGTCATTATCGGCGGACGTTTCAGTCCTGAAAGATGGTACGGTGCCATTGAAGAATATGGTGTTACCGTTTGGTATAGTGCACCAACTGCCTTCAGAATGTTGATGGGTGCCGGTACAGCGGTCTTAAAACAATTTGATTTGTCATCATTGCGACATGTACTGTCAGTAGGGGAACCTTTGAACCCTGAAGTAATTCGCTGGGGAATGAAAGAATTGGGACATCGTATTCACGATACTTGGTGGATGACAGAAACTGGTGGACACATGATTTGCAACTATCCTTGCATGGAAATCAAACCGGGTTCAATGGGTAAACCGATTCCTGGTGTTTATGCAACGATTGTTGATGATGAAGGAAATGAATTGCCACCATATACGATGGGGAATTTGGCGATCCGCAAAGGCTGGCCATCCATGATGAGGGCCATTTGGAAAAATCCGGAGCGTTACCAACAATATTTCTTAAAAGATACTTGGTATGTTTCCGGAGATTCCGCATATAAAGATGAAGACGGATATTTCTGGTTCCAAGGTCGTGTTGACGATGTAATCATGACAGCCGGTGAACGGGTAGGTCCGTTTGAAGTGGAAAGCAAATTGATCGAACATCCGGATGTTGTTGAAGCGGGTGTTATCGGTAAACCGGATCCGGTTCGTGGCGAAATCATCAAAGCCTTTATTGTATTGAGACCTGGGGTAGAGCCGACAGAAGAATTAAAAGAAGATATTCGCCAATTTGTAAAAACTGGCTTAGCTGCCCATGCAGCACCTAGAGAAATTGAATTTAAGGATAAGCTTCCAAAAACACGAAGCGGTAAAATTATGCGCCGCGTGTTAAAAGCTTGGGAGTTGAATCTTCCAACCGGCGACTTATCCACAATGGAAGATGATTAATCTTACTCCATCCACCATGTGATTTGTTGAGCAAGATAATAATTATACATCCACCGAAGGATAATTCATTTTTCAACAAATGAATATCCTTCGTTTTTTATTTAGTGAAAGTTTTAAAAAATATATAAACATACATTTGACTTTATATTTATACAAGTTTATACTAACAATATCTTACGGAAGAGGTGACTGCGTTGAAAGTTGGAATCATTGGAGCTACTGGATACGGTGGATTGGAATTGATCCGATTTTTACACAACCATCCAGAAGTAAAACAGATGGATTTATTTACGTCTTCTGATGAGGGAGTCATTTTTTCATCCAAATTTGGTCATTTATTGAATATACAAGATGTGCCCCTACAAAAAATAGATTATGAGACGTTGATGAACTATGATGTGGTGTTTACGAGCACGCCTAGTGGAGTGACAAGCAAGCTGTTGCCGCCGCTTGTGGGAAAAGGCCCGAAAATCATCGACTTATCCGGAGATTATCGGTTGAAAAATCTACAGGATTATGAAAAATGGTATAAAAAAGAGCCTGCTCCACAGGAAATAGTGGACAAAAGCGTCTATGGTTTGACGGAGTGGAATGAAGAGAATATTAAAGAAGCTCCGTTGATCGCGAACCCCGGATGTTACCCGACTGCAGTGTTATTATCCGTCCTTCCTTTAATCAAAGAAGGTTTAATCGATCCATCCTTTTTAGTAGTTGATGCAAAAAGCGGTGTTTCCGGTGCGGGAAACAAGCCGACAAAAATGACTCATTTCAGTGAAACAAATGAAAACTTCTCAATATATAAAATCAACGAACATCAACATATCCCTGAAATTGAGCAAGCCATTGAAATATTTACAAACGTGAAGGCGACGATCACTTTCAATACCCATCTTGTGCCGATGACAAGGGGAATTTTGGCCACTTCCTATGCACCGGTGGCAGATGGGGTGACAACGAAAGATTTGATTGAATGTTACCTGGAAACCTATAAACGCCATCCGTTCGTCCGCGTCATTACGGATGCGAATACGATCGGCACGAGCCGGGTAAAAGGTTCAAACTACTGTGATGTGTTCGCCAAAATTGATGAGCGGACAAATCGGGCTACAATCGTCAGTGTCATTGACAATTTAGTAAAAGGTGCGGCCGGCCAAGCGATTCAAAATATGAACGTTCAATTGGGCTATCCGCAGACGGTTGGGTTAGACGTTGTACCATTGTTTATTTAAATAGCCGGTTACGGGAGAAATGGAGGATTTTAATGATGTCATCAATTGTAGAAATGAAATTATCGAGCAAGAATATTGTATCCCCGAAAGGATTTAAAGCTGCGGGAATCCACTGCGGCATCAAACATAAGAAAAAGGACTTGGCCGTTTTATACAGCGAAGTGCCTGCAAGTGTCGCCGGAGTTTTTACAACAAATAAAGTGCAAGCGGCTCCGATTAAAGTGACAAAAGAAGTGGTTTATGAAACGAAAAAAATGCAGGCGGTGATTGTAAACTCAGGAAACGCCAATGCTTGCACAGGAAAACAAGGGCTGCTTGATGCCTACGAAATGCAAAAATTGATTGCGGAAAAATTGGGCATCGACTCCAAACTTGTGGGCGTATCTTCAACAGGTGTCATTGGAGAACTGATGAAAATGGACCGCATCCGCGAAGGTGTAAAAAAGATTGAGCTCGGCAGCAAGCTTGAAAATGGGATTGATTTTGCCCAAGCGATTTTAACGACGGATACGGTGATGAAAAATACGACTTATTCCACAATCATCGATGGAAAAGAGGTCATCATTTCAGGAACGGCGAAAGGTTCAGGGATGATCGAACCGAATATGGCGACAATGCTTGCCTTTATTACGACGGACGCCAATATTGAATCCGATGTATTGCAAAAAGCATTGTCTGAAATTACAGATTTGACTTTCAATTGTATCACGGTTGATGGCGATACATCGACAAACGATATGGTATTGGTATTGGCGAATGGAATGGCGGGAAATAATCCGCTGACTCCGGAACATCCGGATTGGAACAATTTCTATAAAACATTGAAAATGGTTGCAGAAGACCTTGCTAAAGCAATTGCCCGCGACGGAGAAGGGGCAACGAAGCTCATCGAAGTGGAAGTGGAAGGGGCGGTTTCAGATGAAGAAGCCCGCAAAATTGCCAAAACGGTTGTAGGATCTCCTTTGGTTAAAACGGCGGTATTTGGTTGCGACGCCAACTGGGGCCGTATCATCGCCGCTGTCGGCTACAGCGGGGCTACGGTCGATCCTGAGAAAATCACCATCAAAATCGGCGATAAAACGATGGTTGAAAATGGTGAACCGATTCCATTTGATGAAGATGAATTGATCAAAATTTTAAAAGCCAATGAAGTAAAAATTCATGTTTCTTTGGCTCAAGGCGATGGTCACGGGTTTGCTTGGGGGTGCGATTTAACGTATGACTACGTCCAAATCAACGCAAGCTACCGCTCATAAGCGAATCGTCATCAAATTGGGGGGAAGTACATTAGAGGGCTTAAATGATGCGTTCTTTTCCAATTTTAAAACCCTCCAGGAAGAAGGGTATGAAGTGATCATTACCCACGGTGGAGGTCCCGCCATCAATCGGGAGCTGGAGAAGAGGGAAATCCCTACCGAAAAAATCAATGGCATCCGGGTGACGAACGAAGAGGCGATAGAAGTCGTTCAATCGACTTTGGTCGGCCTCGTGAATCCAATGCTTGTCCATGATTTGAACCGGGCAGGCATCCATGCCATCGGTTTAAACGGGTTTGATATGAATCTTCTCCAATGTGAACTATTAGACTATGAAACTTATGGATATGTAGGAGAAATCAAAAAAATCAATACCCACATCATTGATATCCTCACCGCCAATCAGATTGTGCCGGTTGTCAGCTGCATTGGTGCTTCCGAAGAGGGGCAGGGGTTAAATATCAACGGTGATACGGTAGCAAGCGAAATTGCGTTAGCGGTAGGCGCTGAACGTCTGCTGTTGGTGACGGATGTATCCGGCATCCGGATTGGCGGTGAGTATCAAAAGCAAGCCACGCCTGAACAAATCCATCAATGGATTGAAGAAGGGGAGATTACAGGCGGTATGATACCGAAAGTGGAAGGCGCCATCCGGGTATTGAATGCCGGCATTCCTAAAGTGGAAATTGTTGACGATACGTTGACGGGTACGACAATAACAAGCAAGGAGTTAGTGAAATGAGTGCACTATTCAATACTTATGCAAGAAGACCAATCGCCCTTGTTGAAGGAAAAGGGACCATTGTAAAAGACCAAAACGGCAAAGAATATTTGGATTTTACGAGCGGAATTGCTGTTGTATCATTAGGGCATGCACATCCGGAACTTGTCAAAGCCCTTCAAGAACAAAGCGAAAAAATTTGGCATACGAGCAATTTATTCCAAGTTCCTGGTCAAGAAAAGCTCGCAGAATCATTGGTGAAAGATACGCATTTTTCTTACGCATTCTTCTGCAATAGCGGTGCGGAAGCAAACGAAGCGGCGATCAAGCTTGCCAGAAAACATACGGGAAAACATCATATCATCACCTTTAAACAATCCTTCCACGGCCGTACATTCGGTTCAATGAGTGCGACAGGGCAAGAAAAAATCCAAAAAGGCTTTGGGCCAATGTTGGAAAAATTCACGTACTTGCCATTCAATGATGTGGAAGCATTGAAAAATGCCGTTGACGATTCGGTGGCGGCCATCATGCTTGAAGTGATTCAAGGGGAAGGCGGCGTCAATCCGGTAACGGACGAGTTTGCAAAGGCCATTCAGGAAATTTGTGATAACAGCGATGTTTTATTAATTGTCGACGAAGTTCAAACGGGGATTGGAAGAACGGGAACCCGTTTTGCCTACGAACAGACGCCATTGAAACCGGATATTTTGTCCATGGCCAAAGGGCTTGGCGGCGGTTTCCCAATCGGCGGCATTTTAGGTACAAAAGAATTGTTTGACACGTTTGGTCCAGGATCCCACGGTACAACTTTTGGAGGAAATCCGTTGGGTGTCGCTGTTGCACAAAAAGTGATCGACATTGTGTTCCAAGATGAATTTTTGGCAGAAGTGAATAAGAAATCAGCCTATTTTGTTGAACAATTAAAAGCGGCATTCCCGCATGGCGAGTTTAAAGTTAAAGGGAAAGGGCTTCTTCTCGGATTGGAAAGTGAAAATGAAGTGGCGGAATACATCGGAAAATTGGAAGAAGCCGGATTGTTGGTTTGTCCTGCCGGCACGAATGTAATCCGATTGCTTCCACCGTTGACTGTAAGTTATGAAGAAATCGATGAAGCGGTTTCCATTTTGAAAAAAGTATTACTTGAGAAATAAAAATCAGCAGCACAGACGAAAAGTTTGTGCTGCTGATTTTTTTATTGTCTATTTTGTTGATTCCGTTGGTTATTTGGCAGGTTGATTTGCGGATGATTTCCGTTATTTTCATCATCATTTTCATTTCCGTTATCAATCGGCATTTGATCATGATTTTCCGTTTCATCATCCACAGGATTTTCCTCTACAGTCCCATCTGTTTGAACCATCGATACGGAGGATTCCAATCCGGTAATATCGACAGCCGCGACGCCGAATTGGCCATTGCCGACAGCAATGCTCCGGTTTTCTCCGCTTCTAACTGAAGCAATCAGTTTTCTGCTTCCGCCTGTCAGGTCGTAAACCCGGTATCCGATCACATCATTGGAAGCGGAAGGGGACCAGGACAATACATTGCCATTGATTGTCACACTGACCGGCTGAGGAGCGGCTTGGTCAGGGGTAAATGTTTTCGTATTCGTTACTTTCAAAATTGACTCTCCTAAAAGTTTGTCCGGATTTCCTCCCAAGCGGCCAAGCATTTTGGATATAAAATCCTGGTTCAACGAAATGCCGCTTGCAGGATAAGTGAATTCTTGCGGTGTTGAATCCAATGCCAGATAGGTTTCGCCATTAATATTGACGGTTCTTGTTTCAGATGACACGAAACTGTTATCGATAGCAGACGGGACAAATCTTCGAATGAACAGGTCGCTGCGGACGAGTCCCGCATCGCTGCATGCCTTGGAAGGCGCCATCCCTGAAATGCCGCAGAATGATGCGTAAACGACATCTTTCGGTTTTTGGAACCGCTCTTTTGAAGCGATCAGATCCGGCTTCGCATCGTAAGCGGCATTCATCAAAGTCGCCCATAGCAAATTGATACGGACACTTGGTTGGAAATAAACATTATTAAATTGATAGAGCGTTCTGTGTTTATCGTAACCTAACCATACTCCCAACGAGATGTTCGGATTGTAGCCGACGAGCCATACGTCCCGGTATTTCTCGGATGTCCCGGTTTTTCCGGCGAAGTCCGATGAGAATTTTAATGAGGAGCGGGCTTTGGCTCCAGTACCGTATGCAAACACATCTCTCATCATATCCGTGATGATATAGGATGTTTCCGGAGAATACACTTGAACCGGCTCTGCTGCGTGTTGGTAGATGACATTGCCATCGACATCTTCAATTTTTTCAATCATATAAGCGTCAATAAATTTTCCGCCATTGGCAAAAGTGGCGTAAGCGTTCGTGTTTTCTTCCACGGTTGTACCGACATCGATCGCGCCTATTGCGGCCGCAAGGTTTTCAAAGTCGCCTTTTGTTAATTTCGAGAATCCCATTTTCGCCAAAAGTTCAGCCGGTCTTCTGTCAATGATTTGATCGTATAAGCGAATCGCTGTCAAGTTTTGGGAGTAAGCCAATGCTTCACGGGCCGGGATGATGCCCCGTTCTTCGTTAGGGATATAGTTTTTCGGCTTCCAACCTCTGTAATTAAATTTCACATCCACAACCGGGCTTCCTGCGCCGATTAATCCATACTCAATGGCAGGGCCATAAACGAGCAGCGGTTTCATCGTGGAACCGTTGGAACGGTAGGCTTGTGTCGCATGGTTCAACTCTGTTATTTCAAAGTCTCTGCCGCCAACAAAACTTAAAATCCTTCCCGTTTTATTTTCAATCAATATACTTCCCACTTGTACCGGATCCGGAACTTCCATTTCTTGATTTGTCTCCGGATCAATCACTTTTTTCGTAAACGTGTGTCCATAATATTTGAATTCTTTTGCCGCATTGTTCATTGCATCATACAAATTTTTATCGATTGTTGTATAAATGCGGTAGCCGCCGGAACGGATATCGCGGTCGGCAAGGATGATATATTTTTCATACAGGTTTTCTTCTTCGTCAAGTCGCTTAGGATCAATCCCGTCTTTTTCCGCCAAAATTCTTGCCATGATTTCTTTGGCCCGCCGCTCGATTTCGAAAGTCAAGTACGGATATTTGATCGTTGTGGATTCCGGTTCTTTGAAATCTTTTGTGATGTCGTATTCAAGGGCTTCTTCATATTCCGCTTCCGTAATATAGCCCGCTTGTTTCATCCGGTATAAAACGGTTTTCATCCGTTCGATTCCAGGCTGCAATCCTTCTTCACTTTTTAGCTGCCCCTTTTGAGTGAAAGGGGTATAAGAAAATGGCGCCTGGGGAATTCCTGCTATGTATGCAGCTTGCGGTAAATTTAATTCACTCGCACTGACCCCAAAAATTCCTTTAGCGGCCGTTTCCACTCCGGCAATATTACGGCCTGAAGAATTTCTTCCATAAGGGATGATGTTCAAATAAGCTTCCAAGATTTCATCCTTTGTCATAAAATGCTCGAGACGCAATGCAAGCAGCAATTCTCTCGCTTTCCGTTCATAGGATACTTCATTTGTCAATATTTGGTTTTTTATGAGCTGTTGCGTCAAAGTCGAACCGCCCGTTTGAGTGGATGAATTGGTGAAATCCTGGATCAATCCGCGGAGCACCGCTTTAGGAACAATCCCGTTATGATCGTAAAAATATTCGTCTTCCGTTGCAAGCACCGCTTTGATCAAAATGGGTGATACTTGATCAAGGGTTGTTTTTTCCCGTTCCAAATCGGTTCGGATTTTGCCTATGTAAACATTTCCCGCAAAATACATTTCGCTCGTTTCTTCATAGTTGTAGATCTGCTTCCTCATTTCCCCTTTTGTATAAAGAGGCTCGTCCTTCACCAAGGAAGCAAAATAACCTAATCCGATCGAAAAAACAAACACGGAGCCAATCAGAAAAATAATGAAAAAGACAAGTCCGAGATTCCAAATGACACCAAGGGTGATGCGCAATTTGCTTGTATTGTTTGATGTGGCGATTGTTTCGATTTTCTCATTAATGTATATTATTTTTTTTAATAACTGTTGAAACTTCTCTCTCACACACGTCCCCCCTAAAATCTTGTTTATTATAGCACAATTCCATATACTCAGAATATAGTTGTTGACAAAGAAAATTTAACGGGTAGAATAATTCATGAAGCTTAACATGAATATATCTTTATGGTTTTCAAGCGTCGAAGAGATTGCAGTAGTGTTTTCATTCCCTGTTTTAGAGAGCTGGCGGTTGGTGCAAGCCAGTCATAATGAAAACATGAATTACGTTCTCGGAGCTTGGACGTTTTCCGCGATAAGGAACAACGAGTGGGAGATTTTCTCCAAGCCGGGTGGTACCACGTGATGAGCGTCCCTGCATGCATTGGTTGCATGCAGTTTTTTTATTGTGTTTTGCAATAGGTCTCTATCCACTATTTATCCCATTATTTTTGAATAATTACAATAAGCAGGAGGAATCAATTATGGCAAATGCTTTACTGGAAGATTTAAAGTGGCGCGGATTGATTTATCAGCAAACAGATGAAGAAGGATTGGAAAAGCTGCTAAATGAAGAAAAGATTTCATTGTATGTAGGGGTGGACCCAACAGCCGATTCCATGCATATCGGCCACATTGTGCCATTGCTGACATTGCGCAGATTCCAACAGGCGGGCCACAGACCGGTGCTGCTTGTCGGCGGGGCTACAGGAATGATCGGGGATCCATCCGGAAGATCCACAGAACGCAATTTGCTTTCGAAAGAACAGATTGAGAAAAATGTGGCCGGACTTAAAAAACAAATGGAGCGCATCTTTGAATTCGGAGATAAAGAAAACAGCGCGATTTTGGTCAACAACTATGACTGGATCAGCCAAATGAATGTCATTGACTTTTTGAGGGATTACGGGAAATTGATCAATATCAATTACATGTTGGCGAAGGATACAATCGCTTCCCGTCTCGAAACAGGAATTTCATTCACGGAATTCTCCTATACGTTATTGCAAGGCATCGACTTTAACCATTTATACGATCATTATGATGTCCGTTTGCAAGTGGGCGGTTCCGACCAATGGGGCAACATTACGACTGGTCTTGAAATCATCCGGAAAACCCACGATGAAGAAGCGAAAGCCTATGGCATCACAATGCCGCTGATTACAAAAGCGGATGGTACGAAATTCGGAAAAACGGCAAGCGGCGCCGTATGGTTGGATCCTGAAAAAACAAGTCCATATGAGTTCTATCAATTCTGGATCAACACAGCCGATGCCGATGTGGTGAAATATCTGAAAATCTTTACGTTCTTGGGCAAAGAGGAAATTGAAGAACTTGCGGTGTCCGTGGAGAACGAGCCGCATTTACGCAAAGCGCAAAAAGTGTTGGCTGAAGAGATGACAAGACTCATTCACGGAGAAGAAGCCCTTGAAACGGCAAAACGCATTACAGAGGCTTTATTCTCCGGGGATTTAAAATCTTTGTCCGCCAGCGAAATGCGCGATGCCTTCAAAGATGTGCCGACTGCGGAAATGGCGAAGGAAGACAAAAATATTGTCGATGTATTGGTGGAAGCAAAAATCTCTCCATCCAAACGCCAGGCGAGGGAAGACGTTACAAATGGAGCCATCTCCATCAATGGGGATAAAGTGACGGATTTGAATTATGTTGTGAGCGGCAAAGACCGTTTGGACGATGAATTTACGATCATCCGCCGCGGGAAAAAGAAATATCATATGGTGAAATTTATTGGATAAATAAGAAGGTAGGAGTGAATGGGTTAAATTTCCATTCACTCTTTTTAATTAGTATCGGGAGCAGGGAAATCCGCTTCATTTAGTGCGTTTGTTATCTTGTTTAGTGCGTTTGTTATCCTGTTTGGTGCGGATGCAGCTTTATTTAGTGCGTTTGTTATCCTGTTTGGTGCGGATGCAGCTTTATTTAGTGCGTTTGTTATCCTGTTTGGTGCGGATGCAGCTTTATTTAGTGCATTTGCCACTCCGTTTGGTGCGGATGCAGCTTCATTTAGTGCGTTTGTTATCCTGTTTGGTGCGGATGCAGCTTCATTTAGTGCGTTTGTTATCCTGTTTGGTGCGGATGCAGCTTCATTTAGTGCGTTTGTTATCCTGTTTGGTGCGGATGCAGCTTTATTTAGTGCATTTGCCACTCCGTTTGGTGCGGATGCCACTTTATTTAGTGCATTTGCTAATCCATTTAGTGCGGATACAACCAGAATTAGTGCGTTTACCCAAAAATTTAAAACGATAAAAAACCCTGGAACTTGTAGCAAGTCCCAGGGTTCTTTTGATAAAGCCGCTAAAATTAACGTGAGTAGAACTCAACGATAAGCGCTTCGTTGATTTCAGCCGGCAATTCGGAACGTTCTGGATAACGAACGTAAGTACCTTCTTTTTTCTCTGGATCGAAAGAAAGGTATTCTGGTACGAAGTTGTTTACTTCAATCGCTTCGTTCACGATTTGTAAGTTTTTAGATTTTTCACGAAGAGAAATCACTTGACCAGGTTTTACAGTGTAAGATGGAATATCAACACGTTGACCATCCACTGTCACGTGGCCATGGTTTACTAATTGACGAGCTGCACGGCGAGTACGGGCAAGACCTAGACGATATACTAGGTTGTCCAAGCGAGATTCAAGAAGGATCATGAAGTTTTCACCATGAACCCCTTTCATTTTACCCGCTTTTACGAACAAGTTTTTGAATTGGCGTTCGTTTAAGCCGTACATATGGCGAAGTTTTTGTTTTTCTTGAAGTTGTAGACCATATTCAGTCAATTTTTTGCGTTGAGTTGGTCCATGTTGACCTGGTGCGTAAGGACGTCTTGCTAATTCCTTACCAGTGCCGCTTAGTGAAATACCAAGACGACGGGAAATTTTCCATGTTGGTCCTGTATAACGAGACATTGTGTCTCCTCCTTTTGGTTTTTTTGTTGTAAAACAAAAACCAGCTGTACCCGAGCTTATGTGTATTTTATTTTCATGTATTTTCGCCCTAGCAGCCTTTAGGGTTACTCATACACCATCCAACAATCCAATGATTATTGGAGGAATAAAATACAGCCACAAGTTTATACAACTGCTGCTTTTATTTTACACGATGTCCATTGTATATGGTTTTTCTAGTGCCGTCAAGAGAAAAACATTAACAATGATGCGGTATTTCGCACTTTTATTTGGCTAAATTTTGTATCAGTAAATCTGGGTTTACCCGCTTGAAAATTGGTTGGCCGGGAAAGCGGAAAGAAATACTACGAGACTTTCATTAAATGTATCGGATTAACGTTTGGACAAATTTTTCCAATCCAAGTCGATCTTCCTGTTTGAAACGGTTTTTCAATGGGCTGTCAATATCAAGGACGCCAATAATTTCCCCATTTTTCACCAGTGGGATGACGATTTCTGAATTGCTGCGGGCATCGCAGGCGATGTGTCCAGGGAATTGGTGGACGTCATCGACCACGATGGTTTCCCCTTTTTCTACCGCGGTGCCGCAGACGCCAAGGCCCACCGGAATTCGCACACAGGCCGGCAATCCCTGGAATGGCCCAAGGACGAGTTCCCCGTTTTTCATTAAATAAAACCCGACCCAATTGATATCGGTTAAAAATTGGTTTAACAATGCACTGGCATTGCTTAAATTGGCGATCAAATCTTCTTCCCCTTCAAGCAGTGCCGCCAGCTGTTTGGACAACAGATTATATTGTTCTTCTAAAGTGCCTTTATATTCGATTCTCGTAAACATAAACGCCTCGCCTCCTGTTTATAGAAAAATTTTTTCATAATGTTGATGCAAATCATTGACACAATGGGCATCCGAACCGAACACAAGGGGAATTTCAATGGATTTTGCATATTCGATCATTGGAAATGGAGGGTACGGTTCCAAACAGAATTTTTTGCTCAACCCGGCACTATTGACATCCAATTCATAACCATATTCCTTCATTTTATTTAATATGGCAATGATCCGGCTTTCATCATCAATGGATTGCTTATGGAAATGCTGGAATTTATGGATGAGCGTTGGATGCCCGATTCTGCGCGGTTTGTATTGCCCGAGATCGGCTTCCATTGATTGGAGTACCGTATCATAATACAAGTCATAAACGGCTTGGACACTTCCCGCTTTTTCCGCAAATTTCATGAACTCCGTTTCTGAATAATCGATGCACACATATTCCTCATTCAATTTCAAAAAATGGACGGACAGGATCGCATCATCAAGATAAGGCCCAACCGTATTGAGGAACATTTTGGTTTCTTCTTCATAACCGACGATATAATCCACTTCCAAACCGATGTGAATGTTGATATCGTTTTTATAACGCCCCTTTAATTCAGACAAAGTTTCTATGTATGGGGATAATAATTCCGGTTTCATTCCACTGTCTTTTTCGGGAGTCGGGTCAATAAAATTTTCGGGCAACGGTGCATGTTCAGTGAATGTGATATCGGTGAATCGGTGTTGAATTGCTTTTTCAATATATTTTTCCAATGGGTCTTTTGTACCGTGAGGACAAAAGGGCGTATGGATATGGCCGTCTTTTTTCATTTTTTCAACCCCTTATCAAGAAGAAATGAATAACTTTTATTAAATACTTTATTTTTTCAAACAAAAGTTCAAAAACATGGTATATTATATAACATATAGCCAATTTGCGTGAGTGTGGAATAGGAGGCTTACGATGAAGTATATCATCTTTATCATCATCGTACTATTAGCGTTATTAATAGTCGGGCTTGTCATACGGAAAAAACATACTGCCGAGATCGAGCGGCTGGAAAAAAAGAAATTGCAAATTCAACATTATCCTATTTTTGAAGAGTTGACAAAAATAAAAAATTTAAATATGAACGGTCAGACGGAAGAATTATTTGAACGTTGGCGCAACAAGTGGACGGAAGTGGTGGACGTCGACATCATCAAAATTGATTCCATGCTGTTTGATGCGGAAGAATACATAGATCGGTTTAAATTCAAAAAAGCGTCGGTGGTTGAAAAAGACATCGAGGATTATTTAAATCGATGCGATCAAATCAAAAACGAAATTTTATCCGAATTGGACGAATTAATCGGCAGTGAAGAAAAGAACCGCATTGAAATGGAGCAATTGAAAGAACAATACCGTTCCGCCCGCAAGACTCTGCTTGCGCATCAATATTCTTTTGGTCCAGCATTGGCCAATTTAGAAAAAATGTTCGAAGAATTTCCTCAGAAATTTGAAGAATATGATAAGCTGACCGGAGAAGGAAATTATTTGAATGCCAGGGAGACGGTTCTTTACCTGAGTGAAAAGTCGAAGAAAATGAATGAGTTGATCAATGAAATTCCGGCACTGTTAACAGAGATTCAAACAAAAATCCCTGCTTCCATCCATGAGTTGAGAACCGGTCAACGGGAAATGGAAGAACAGTCATATTACTTGCAGCATCTGGAATTAACTGAACACCTGGATCAAATTGAAGAAGAATTGAAGAAACTGGAAGAAGAAATGGCGAATTTGAACGTTACACATGTGGCGGAAAGAATCCAGGAAATCAATGATGAGATCGACAACTTCTATGATTTGCTTGAAAAAGAAGTATACGCTAAAGATTATGTGGACAAGAATTGTGACCTTGCATACAAAACATTGAACGAAGTATTGAAAGCAACAAGGGAAGTAAGTACGGAAGCGGAATATGTCCAAAACAGTTACCGTCTGCCAAAGGAAGAAGCGGAGATTCCGAAAATCGGCCTAAAACAGCTTGAAGTGATCCAAAAACGGTTTGAAGTGCTTCTTTCCCGTGTGAGGGAAGAAAAGTCCGCATACTCCAGCCTGCAGGAAGAATTGATGGAAATCAGCAATGAAATTGAACGGATTCAGGAAGTGCAAGAAGAGTTTTCAAACCGGTTGAAGAATTTGCGCATTGATGAAAATAAAGCCCGAACAAAATTGAATTCATTGAAAAAAATGTTGCAGGAAACCGATCGGATGTTGCACAAGGCAAACATCCCCGGCATCCCGGAGGAAATGGATGCGCGTCTGGAAGAAGCGGAAGAGCAATTATTTGTTGTCATGCAAAGCCTCCAAGAAGTTCCATTAAATATGAATTTAGTCAACAGCAATTTGGATAAAGCGGAAAAATGTATCCAAAATGTGCAAAAACAAGCAAAAGAAATGATTGAAAACGTGATGTTGATTGAACGGATTATCCAGTACGGCAATCGTTACCGTTCCAATCCAAACGTTCATGAGTTATTGCTTCAGGCGGAAGAAGCGTTCCACAATTTCCGTTATATCAAAGCGTTGGAATTGGCGGCGGAAGCCGTGGAGCTTGCAGAACCGGGAGCGATTAAGCGCATCGAAGAACTTGTGCAAGAAGAAGTATTCGAAAAAACGAAACAATAATTTATGCAGAGATGCTGATTTAAGGGTATAATAGTATCAAAATGTTGTATCGTGGGAGATACCATTTTGCTATTAACTTTCGTTTTCAAGTACCTATTGTTCTTTTATTTTTCAATAGTCAGTATTAAAATGGTTGGTTGTCCGGAAAGTATTCGCTTTCTGTACAACCTTTTCTTTTGAAAATCCCGTATATAGAAGGTTGGTAATGATGATTTATTTTGATAACAGTGCAACAACACAACCCTACGAAGAAGTGTTACAAACATTTGTTGAAGTAAACAAAAACTATTATGCCAATCCGGCTTCCATCCATGCCTTTGGTGTGGAAGTCAATGAACTGTTGGAAGCGGCAAGAAACCAAATCGCAACTATTTTAAAAACAAAGCCCGAACATATTTTATTCACTTCCGGTGGTACAGAATCAAACAACTTTGCCATTTTTGGTGTCGCCAAGGCCAACAAGCATATCGGAAAACATATCATTACAACGGAAATTGAACATGCCTCCGTGCTTGAAGCCTATAAATCACTGGAAAATGAAGGGTATGAAGTGGATTATTTGTCGGTCGACAAACATGGGGTCATTTCCTTGGATGAATTGCGCGAAAAGCTCCGCAAAGATACGATGCTTGTGACGATGATGCATGTCAACAATGAGATGGGAGCCATTCAGCCGATTGAAGAAGCGGCAAAAATCATTCATCAACATTCCCGCGCCATCTTTCATGTGGATGCAGTGCAAAGTTTTGGAAAATTGAATGTCCAGTTCAATGGAGACGCCGGACCGGACATCATTACGGTTTCCGGCCATAAGATTCATGGTCTGAAAGGTACCGGGTTCATTGCGTTCAAGAGAAAATTGAATATCGCCCCTTTGATTGTCGGCGGTGGACAAGAATTTGGTTTGAGAAGCGGAACGGTGGCTGTCCCACAGGCAGTCGCATTGGCAAAAGCTTGCCGTATTGCCGTGGAACGTTTGCAAGAACATCAGGCGAAATTTACAAAATGGCGTGATGAACTCATTGATTATTTCACGACTTTCGGCAATCATATCTATATACTTTCCTCAAAAGAAGGCGCTCCTCATATTGTGTCCTTTAGCGTGAAGGATCTGAAGGGCGAAGTCATCATTAATGCGTTGCAAAAACGGGGAGTGATTGTTTCCACATCCAGCGCATGTTCGTCAAGACAAAAGAAAACAAGCCATGTGGTGGAAGCGTTAAAAGTGGATCCGCATTTTAAAGAAGGTGTCATTCGCATCAGTTTCGGAGCAAAAAATACGGATGAAGAAATCGAACAGTTTAAAGCCATTTTCAAAGAAGTTATGAAAGAACTAAAAGGAGTATAATACTATGCTTTGGAAAGAAATATTGATCAGATATGGTGAATTAACGACGAAGGGACGGAATCGGAAAGATTTTATCCAGCAATTGAAATATAACATCAAATACATCTCTTCCGATATCGGGCGCCTAATAATCCGGGCTGAACGGGACCGGATGTATATTGAACTGGATAATGAAGAGCAATTTGAAAAATTGATGGAAAAATTGCCACGGGTATTTGGAATTTCATCATTCAGCCCGGTTGCCATGTGCGAAAAAGAGATGGGCAGCATCCAACAACTTGCCCAAACAATCATGGACCGTTATAAAGATCGGGAAATCACTTTTAAAGTGGAAGTGCACCGTTCAGATAAATCTTTCCCTTATCAAACATATGATATACAGAAAGCGGTCGGGGGATATTTATTAAAAAACAATCCGAATTTATCGGTCAATGTTAAAAATCCGGATGTGGAACTTCGGGTTGAAATCCGAAAAGAAGCCGCTTATTTGATGTCCGAAGTGATTCATGGGGCGGGCGGAATGCCGGTGGGATCCAACGGAAAATCCCTATTGCTGCTTTCCGGCGGAATCGACAGCCCGGTGGCAGGTTATTTAATGATGAAACGCGGCGTAAGAATCGATGCGATTCACTTTTTCAGCCCGCCATATACAAGTGAACAATCGCTGCAGAAGGTAAAAGATTTGGCCAATGAATTGACGAAATTCGGTTCTTCCATCCATCTGCATGTCATTCCGTTTACAGAATTGCAAGTATTAATCAAAGATACAGTGCCTGCGGAAATGCTCATGACGACAACGCGCAGAATGATGATGAAAATTGCGGACCGGGTGCGTGAAGAAATTGGTGCGCTTGGACTGGTCACTGGCGAAAGTTTGGGACAAGTGGCAAGCCAGACGCTGGAAAGTTTGACGGCCATCAATGCGGTAACGAATACGCCGATTTTGCGTCCGTTGATTTCTTTCGACAAGCTTGAAATCATTGACATCGCTCAGCAAATCGGCACGTACGAAATATCCATCAAGCCGTATGAAGACTGCTGCACGGTCTTTACGCCAGCCAATCCGAAAACAAGACCAAAATTGGAGCGCGTCACTCATTTTGAATCCCAGGTGGACTTTGAAGAATATATTGAACGGGCTGTGAAGAATAGAGAAGTCTATATCTTCCCTGAAAAGCGTGTGAAAGAAAATAAATTTAAACATCTACTATAATCTCATTCTCTCCTTCAACCGGTAATAGTAGTACAATTTACCTCTCACCTTTTGTGTATTAAAAAATCATTCCGGCACATTCTAAATGCACAAGGAGGTGAGAGAGATGGCTACAAACAACTCTGGAGGCAGAAACAAATTATTAGTTCCTGGTGCAAACGCAGCTTTAGATCAAATGAAATATGAAATTGCACAAGAGTTTGGTGTTCAACTCGGACCTGAAGCTTCCGCTCGTGCGAACGGATCAGTCGGAGGAGAAATCACTAAACGTCTAGTGCAAATGGCTGAGTCACAATTACGTGGCACTCAACAATAAGTAATAGAGGGCTAGTAGCATAATGCTACTGGCCTTTTTTTATTATTCGTTTGTTTTTAGAGCATTTTGCACATTTTTCAACCCAAGAGTCATAAGGTTTTCTAAAGCATAAAAAAGGACTTCACCCCTTATTTGTAGAATTTTGAAGTGACCAAACCACAAAAATCCATAAGGAGGAAGTCACT